>JAFGCR010000033.1 GCA_016932495.1 Candidatus Peregrinibacteria bacterium | reverse complement strand
CCGCCTGGGGAGTACGGTCGCAAGATTAAAACTCAAAGGAATAGACGGGGACCCACACAAGCGGTGGAGCATGTGGTTTAATTCGACGATAAACGGGGAACCTTACCAAGGCTTGACATCTCCGGAACTCAATAGAAATATTGAGGTGCCGCAAGGAACCGGATGACAGGTGCTGCATGGTCGTCGTCAGCTCGTGCCTTGAGGTGTTCGGTTAAGTCCGTAAACGAGCGCAACCCATGTCCTGTGTTGCATTTTTCGCAGGAGACTGCCGGCTTCAAGTCGGAGGAAGGTATGGATGACGTCAGATCAGCATGGCCCTTATGCCTTGGGCCACACACGTGCTACAATGGTCGGTACAATGGGTAGCCAACCCGCAAGGGGGAGCCAATCCCATCAAAGCCGGTCTCAGTTCGGATTGAGGGCTGCAATTCGTCCTCATGAAGTTGGAATCGCTAGTAACCGCGAATCAGACATGTCGCGGTGAATATGTTCCTGGGTCTTGTACTCACCGCCCGTCATATCATGAAAGGTGGGGGTACCCGAAGTCGCCTTAGTCTTTCGGGACGGGTGCCTAAGGTAAACTCACTGATTGGGATAAAGTCGTAACAAGGTATCCGTAGGAGAACCTGCGGATGGATTACCTCCTTTAAGGAGAAACTACTCCACTCCTCGCTTTGCTCGTCGTTCAACATTTAACCTTTAACATTTAACATTTGACCTTAAAGTCAGGTGTCACATGTCAGTTGTTAATTGTTCACGACGAACGGAGTGAGGAGTGGGGAAGGTCGAGAGCTTAAGAATTTCTTTACTGCATTCAGAATCGCAAACAATATAACGAAATGACGATATAACGACTGAATATGTTATTTCGTTTTTTGGTATGTCGTTATTATTTTGCTTTTTTGGCCAATGTTTCCTCCACTACATCTTCCACCACATCTTCCACTACTTCCAGTTCTTCATCGTGTTCTTTTATTTCTTTTTCCTGTTTTTTGATCTTTCTCTGGTGCCCTTCGAGTTCCTCTTCCTGTTCTTTGTTGATCTTAGTCTGTTTTTTTAGTTGGCTTTCCTGTTTTTTCAGGATTTCCTGCTGTTCTTTGATCAGCCGTTTTTGCTCTTGTATTCTCCGTTCGGTTTTTTCAATTTCATCTTCCTGTTCCTGCTGCTGACGCTCGAGTCCGCCTATTTTTCGGTACACCCGCTCCACTTCGTATTTGGCCAGGACGGAAAACCCGTACAGGATAATGGGAATGATCATAAGGGAATAGAAAACAGTGATGATCTTGCTCAGTGTATGGGTGGGGGTAAAATCCCCGTAGCCCACCGTGGTCGCCGTCATAGCCACAAAATAAAATGAATCCACTAAATTCCATCCTTCCAGGATGCTGAAGGCCACCGTTCCAAGACTCAGGAGCGCCATGATGGCGATGGCCATCAGTTTGATGTTTTCTTTCAGTCGTTTTTTGTGCATGATCTTGAGGCTTTTTATTCAGTATACACGAAAAAATTTATTCAGTTACAATATATCTTATAATTATAGCATATTTTTGATTTTTTTAAAAGGGGTTAGTGAGGTAAAATGACTGTGTATCTTTTTTGATAATGACTTTAGATTCTTTAGAAAAATTCATCGGTTTTCAGGGTTGGTCCATGTTCGGGATCACTCCTTTTGAAAAAATTCGAAAAAATTTAAAAAAACATGAAAAATTTTTTGAAGAATGGATTAAAAAAGATTATCAGGCGGATATGGACTGGCTGGAACTGATGAAGAAAGACCGGTTTCATCCTGAGCGCGTTTTACCGGGAATAAAGTCGGTGATTGTGCTCGGCGCTGTTTATTCCGATAGTGGAGCGATGGTGAAGCGATGGCGGAGCGATGGCGGTCAGCCACAACCGCTCCACATCTCGAGTGAAACGAGAGAGGCTCAACAAATGCGCCACCATCGGGGGGTGGTGGCCAGATATGCGAGAGGAAAGGATTATCATAAGGTGCTCAGAAAGAAGCTCATTGAACTTTCTGATTTTCTGAAATCCCGATACCCGCAAGCTCAGACTTATGCATCTGTCGACAGCGGTCCGACGGCTGACCGGGCGCTGGCAGAGGCGGCAGGATTGGGCTTTTTTGGCAAAAATACCTGCCTGATCAATCCGCCGCGGGGGAGTTATTTTTTTATCGCCAGCCTGATGACTGACCTCGAATTACCTGAAACGCCTGAAAAGCCCATGCCAGCCTGCGGAAATTGCCGGAAGTGTATTCAGAATTGTCCCACTGGCGCTCTTGCGGAATCCGGCAAACTGGATGCCCGTAAATGCATTTCTTATCTTACCATCGAAAACAAAGGTCCGATTCCTGTTGAGCTGCGCCCGAAAATCGGCAACCGGTTATTCGGCTGTGATGCCTGCCAGGCATGCTGTCCGTTTAACGCTGTTTTACCTTCAGAAGTACTTATCGGCCCGCTTAAACCGGAGAATGGAGCAGGGGACTCGCTGGATCTAAAGGGGATATTGTCGATTGAATCCGATGAAGAGTTCGCGGAAAAGTTTGCCGGCACACCTTTAATGCGCGCCAAACGCCGCGGGCTCCTTAGAAACGCTTGCGTGGCGGCAGGGAATAGTGGTAATAAGGAGCTGGTTTCTTATCTTGAAGCACTGATCAGACAGGAATCAGACGAGATGCTCAGAGAACATGCAGGATGGGCGATCGATATCTTAAATCTTAATCTATGAAATCAGCTGAAACCCCTTCGTCAGGTGACAATGGCGTTATTAAACTGGTCGGTGAACGCAGATCCGGGGCAGAACATCGGGTCTGGCTGGACAAGGCGCGTGGCTTAGTGCGTAAAATCCCCAGCCGATTTGGCCGGATCTGGCAGAAAATGCATCCGGATTTTGCGGAACGGGATCTTTCGATCATGAGAGACATGGAAGTTCCGCTTGTCCCCACTGAAATCCGGCCGCAGGTCGAAGTTTCTTATTTGAAACGCGTGCGTCGGTTTGTAGGATCGGTTTTCAGCCATGAGACAGCGGCCAGTTCTCCGCTTGGAGAAGATGGAAAGATGGTTCATGAAGACGCCAGTTATGTATTGGAACAGCCTTTATTCGCGGATTCCCATTCTATGACCTATGCCGATCTTCTTAATAATGGTCGCTACCTACAGGAATTACTGGATTTCGCCCGCATGGGTTTGGAGATTCGTGCTAAAACAGGGCTTGGTTTTGACCTGTTGGGCGGAAAGACATTTAAGCTTATCGGCCCTGCCCTGAATCCGCGTGTAAAAGCCATGCCGGCCGAGGTGGCCAATTTACTGGTAGCAGACAGGCCTATTATGGCTCAAAGAGACTGGCCTGGTTACAACATAAAAGCAGGAAGCGTGATCGCCCGGGAGGGGGAGGTCCGGCAATGTGATACCCGGATGTATGATCTGAGGGGTGATAAAGGGATTTTTTTCTGTGACACTTTCAGAGAAAAAGCCACCCGTGCCATTTTGGTTAAAATCCAGGATTTACAGGATGCGGTTTTGTGGTCAGTCTTACGTTCTCTGAATAAAGGTATCCAAGATGAATTCGGGCTCGAGAGAACCGCTGTGCGGCGTATGGCCAAAAAACTCGTTGAACACGCCACCCCCAAAATGATTGCCGGCGCAGAGATGGCAGGGTAGCAAAAAGATTGTAAGCGGTTTTTTAGTGGTGGGCGATGGAAGACTTGAACTTCCGACCTCTACATTATCAGTGTAGCGCTCTAACCAGCTGAGCTAATCGCCCACGTCGGAATCGCACTCCAGCTTTTGTTTTAATCTGCGATTAAAACTCCAGCCTTCGTGAATTCCTCCCTTCCCCCACAAAATCCGTTCGCTATGCTCACTTCGTATTTTGCGGGGACCCCTTTTCTAAAGGGCGAGAAAAAGATACCGAAGTTGTGCTCCAGCGTCAAATATTTTTCTTTTTGACCCTGAATTTATTTCAGGGGTTTTTCTTTTTCCCCTTATAGTCTTACCCCCTATTGAATAGGGGCCCCACGTGCGTGTAAAATAGAGCCTGAGTTTCATCTTTAGATGATTAAGTATCAGGAAATAAAAAATACCAAACTATGAACTATCTGATTATCTACGCTCACCCCAAGGCCACCAGTTTCACCCACGCGCTTAAAAGCGCTTTTATTAAAGGGGCGAATGAGGGCAGTCATTCCGTTAAGAGCATCGATCTGTACGCGGAGGGGTTTGATCCGCTTCTCCGGACGCCTGAACTGCATGGAGCGGATAATCCCGAAGTCCAGCGCCACCAGGAGCTGATCCGCTGGGCAGACTGGATGGTCTTTATTTATCCGGTGTGGTGGTTTGGCGCGCCGGCGGTTTTAGAGGGGTGGTTTGAGAAGGTCTTTTCTTCAGAATTCGCTTTTCATTATAAAAAACTGATCGGGCGCCTTTCGGTTCCAGTCGGCCTGTTACCCTGTAAAAAGGTGGTGGTTATTGAAAGTTACGGCGGTCCGGCATGGGCGGCAAGATGGATTTACGGTAACTGGGGCTGGAAGCGGATTAAGAAGGGGATCCTGAAATTCTGCGGCGTTAAGAAAATCATCCACGTTCCCTGTTGGTTCGTGCCGTTTACCACTGACGGAAGGCGTCGCCGGTACCTTAAAAAGGTGCAGAAGCTGGCGCGTCGGCTGAAGTAAGGATTGCTTCTTTCTTTTGCATAAGTTTTTTTTCTTACCCCTTCCTGACCCCCCTTATGTAAGGGGACCCGGGCGCGTGTGAGATTTTAAAATAACTCTCCGATCGGTGGTGCGATCACATCCTCATCATAAATCACCAGCGGGATGATCTCTTTGTCGTTTTCCGTGACCAGATCTTCATGATACAGCTCGCTCATCATTTCATTTTCTACCGTAATACATCCTCGGGAACCCCAGCGCTTGGTGTGAAGCACAATGTCGGCCCCCATGTAGCTGGGCGGATGAGGATAGAGCATACGGTTTTCACCTTCACCCTTCCAGTTTATAGCGGGGATTTTGTTGTACTGGTAGGGGGTGATCCGGCCGGCCATCAGGTGAGGCAGGGCATCATGAGGCATAGGAAAGCTCACTTTATAAACCCCGAATTTTCCCCCGTTCTTATCCCACCCGTTCATGGAGCTTTTCGTCGTTCTATATAGGTACCGGATCACGTTGCCGCCGGGGCTTTTTAGATCTCCATAATTGGTTTTAGGACCCTCTTTTCTATAGGTGAGAGTATAGGTGTGACGCATCACGTATTCTTTTCCCACTTTTTCATAGGTCTCCATGCGCCCTTTTGCCCCTGGGTATTTGACCATTTTTACCGCGTAGCGGTGAGGCTGGTCTAAAATGCCGTAAAGATCCACGATTTCCGGTTGTTTTGGAGTGATTTCGAAATTAACAACTCCATTCGGTTCTACGGCCGGTACCCAGAAGTTTTTATCACCCAGTTTAAACCATTTATAACCGTCTTTTATGACAGTTTCTGTGGGATCGAACCGCATGTCTTTGTAGATCTTGAACTGAGGCTGGGCATCTGCCTCCGGAGCCCCGAAAACATCAACGGTCGAATGGGCAACAGAGAAAGTCCATGGTCCTGTCCATATATTTTCCCTTTCCGCCTGAACCGGGATGCGGGTCAGCAGGAAAACAAGAGCGCCGATGAAGCTTAAGACAAGGAGTCGTTTAAATCGTTTCATCATAAAAAGGCCGATGTTAAGCAAAGGCGGGGGATACTACTGGTTAATTCGGATGTTGTCAAGAAATTTTAATATTTTCCTAACGTAACGCTCGTGCGGGGCCCCTTACATAAGGGGGGTCAGTTATTAGGGGTAGAAAGAAAAAGAAATAAAAAAGAAAGAAAGAGCCTGATTTCTTTTATTGACTAGAATATGATGCTTCGTTAATATTTTTCTGCTGTTTTCAGCAGAGAGTATTTCTGGGGACTTAGCAGATGTTTCGACTCAAGCTCAACATGAGCTCAAGTCCAACCATTCGCTTCGTCGTTACACTCCTTGCTTATGGGGACTTAGCTCAGTTGGCTAGAGCGCCTGCTTTGCACGCAGGAGGTCAAGGGTTCGACTCCCTTAGTCTCCACCACAAAAAACCGTCCATTCTTTGCATAAAGCTTCGAAGGACGGCTTTTTGTTTTTATTGAATTTCTAAGTCCAATACGCGTTGTAGGTCAGTAAAATACCCAGAACGGTAAAAAGCGCCCCCCAGAAATACAGGAAGCCCTCCTGACTGACGAGTCTGCATCGCATTGCTTTCTTGATCCAGCTGCCTGGCGCGAGAAAATAAAAAACGCCTTTTAAAAGCGCGACCCAGCCGGTCAGGGTGATCACCACATACAGGTTCCATTCCCATACATTGTACATATTGATGATGATGACACCCAGAATAACCGCGATGGCCGCGAAGGGCAGCCAGGCAAAATGGTTTTTTTCATAACCTTCCACGACCTTTTTCCATTGTCCGGCGTACATCAGAAAAGAAAGGCCAAGGATTAAATAATACGGGCCGATAATGGCCGCGAGCATGAGTGCTTTTTCCATGGGTTTTGTTTTTATGTAATAAAACGTTTAAAAGTTTACCAAAAAATAAGCCGAAATAACAGTAAAACACTTCTTTTAGGGCATGTAGCCCTTAGGCAATATAAGCGTTGTATGACAGAAGTACTCCCAAAATTGTCATCACAGTTCCCCATATATACAGCCATCCTTTGCTTTGGCAGCATTTGCGCGCCATCACCCATTTAATACAGCGTTCGGGTGTCAGCAGGTAAAAGACTCCTTTGATTAAAAACAGCCAGCCGGTCAAAGTGATGATCAGAAAGCGATTCCATTCCCATACGTTGTAAGCGTTTATGATGATCAGCCCCAGCAGAAGGGCAACAAACATACTCGCCTGCATGCTGAAATGGTTTTTAATGCATTCCTGGATCAGCCTTTTCCATTGCTTTGGATACAGCAAAAAAGAAAGTCCGTAAAAAAGGTAAATGGGGCCGATGATCGCGGCCAGAATCAGTCCTTTTTCCATGACATTGATTGTAAGTCTAGTAAGGTAGATTTTATTTTAACAAAATTTTTTCAAAAAACAACTTGCCACTTCGTTAAAATGGTTCATAAAAAATTTATTGATATTGTGATATAATCGGGGCAAATTAAAATACATTTATGAATATTGTTTTCGGGATCATCGGAGTCGTTTTAAGCCTTCTGCTTATTATTTATCGTGTGCCGGTTAAGCATTTTATGGGTGAGATCGGCTGGGCTGAGCGCTATTTCGGCCCCGGCGGCACGTTTACTGCTCTCCTTCTTATCGGCGTTTTTGGTTTTATCCTGTCTTTAATGATCATGACCGGTACCCTGGGGGTTTTGCTGGGCGGTTTTGTGGACACTTTATTTGGCTCTGCCAAATAATTTCATCCTCTTCATAAAAAACTTATTTTTTTTTCTTGACTTTTAGGTAAAAGTGAATAAAATGAGAAGGCATTTTTAATGAATTTGGGTATCTATAGCGTTAATGAAGAGGTTTTGATTGTTTTTATTTTTAAGCGCTATCCATGTTTTTAATTCCTCATTACGCTCACTCTTAAGCTTTAAGCCGATTTCTTATGGCTTGAGAGTGTGCGTAAGCCACTCTCTTTTTTTATCCCTTATCGACATCTGGGAACCTACTAAAGGAAGCTTGCACACCTGATCCTTAAAAGCATTGGCTAATGATTCTGTAACAATAGCAATTGTTTTTATTTATTACTGGTTAATTTAGAACACTGAATAATCGGTAATCAAGTTGCACGAAGGGCATATAATGGATGCCTTGACACTTTGCTCCGATGAAGGACGTGGCAAACTGCGATAAGCTTCGGCGAGCCGTTATACAGGCATTGACCCGGAGATTTCCGAACGGGGAAACCCCTCTGATGTTATGATCAGAGACTCTCAACTGAATACATAGGTTGAGAAGAGGACACTTGGCGAACTGAAACATCTAAGTAGCCAAGGAAAAGAAATCAAATGAGATTCCCTTAGTAGTGGCGAGCGAACAGGGAATAGCCCAAACTCGCTCCTCATTGCATTCGTCGCGAAAATTCGAAATCCGAATCTTCGAAATCCGAAAAATTTTTTCGACTTTCGATATTCGATATTAGGATTTGCGACGAGTGTAGCGAGGAGCGAGGGTTGTAGGACTCCGCCGTAGACCTTATCTTTGTAGCTGAAGGAACCTGGAAAGGACCGCCATAGCGGGTGATAGCCCCGTAAGCAAAATGAAGATAAGTTCTTAGGATGTTCCTGAGTAGGGTCGGACACGTGAAATCCGGCTTGAATCTGGGAGGACCACCTTCCAAGGCTAAACAGGCAAAGTGATCGATAGCGGACTAGTACCGTGAGGGAAAGGTGAAAAGCACCCCGGGAAGGGGGATGAAATAGTATCTGAAATTATATGCTCACAAAGAGTGGGAGTCCGTTCCTCACTGTGTTCGGAACGGAAATTCGAAGCACGAAAACTCGAAACTCGAAACAATATTTAATTTTCAAAATTTAAATGTTTCAAATGATTTTAAATTTGATTCATTATAATTTTGGATTTGTTTCGGATTTCGGATTTCGAATTTTGAGTTTCTGCGACGAGCGTAGCGAGGAGCGGATGACCGCGTGCTTTTTGTAGAACGAGCCAACGAGTTAGCTGTATCTGGCAAGGCTAAGGGAGTATACCCGGAGCCTCAGCGAAAGCGAGTGTGAATAGCGCGTTCTGGCAATTGCATTCCGACCGTCACTTTATACACAACGATGCGACGATATAATGACGCAACGATGTAACTTAGCAATTAACTTAATATTAGTATTTAACCTGAATAATTATGACTACTTACAAAGACTTAAATGTGTATCAACGGGCCTATAAAGTGGCTATCGATTTACATCTTTATCTGAAGAATGACAAACTTAAAATGTCTCCTCAGCAGGCGGAGGAATTTAAACGCCTGTCGCGGGAGATCCTCGCGAATATTGCGGAGGGGTTTTCACAACGGACACCCAAGGCGAAGCGCTTTTTTAACTTTAAGGCGCTGGATGCCGTACGCCGCATGATCATGGATATGGATTTTCTGCACGATATTCAAAGCCTTCCGGCGGATGAATATCAGCACTTTTCCAGTGAGTACGAGATCTGTGCCAAACAGCTCTTTAAACTCAACCAGTCCATCTTAAACAAAGAGATGGAAAAAGAGTCTGAGCCCGCTCAGGCTTAAATCAAGATAAAGTATGGCGGTTGGAATGCAGTTGCCAGATGAGTCAGATGCACTAGACCCGAAACTGGGTGAGCTATCCATGGGCAGGTTGAAGCGACAGTAAAATGTTGTGGAGGACCGAACCCACCAGTGCCGCAAGACTGGGGGATGACCTGTGGATAGGGGTGAAATGCTAATCGAACCCAGAGATAGCTGGTTCTCCTCGAAATAGCTTTAGGGCTAGCCTCGAGT
>JAFGCR010000001.1 GCA_016932495.1 Candidatus Peregrinibacteria bacterium | reverse complement strand
ATTCAGCACAAAAGTAAGTCGCGGCCTTTGCCGCTGCCGCTAAAATAAGATCCTGATAATCCGGTAGAGTGGTTATTGGGCGGGATTATTTTCCATCTTTTCTTTTCTTACCAACCTCGCAAACTTGACGGTCGCGTTCCAAATGCGTGAAAAACGTTTCGGTTCGCAAAACAGGCGCCACAACCATTCCAGACCGACTTTCTGCATCCAGCCAGGAGCCCTTTTGACCTTGCCGGCATAAAAATCAAAAGTACCGCCCACCCCCATAGCCACTTTAACACTGTCTAATTTAAACAGATTGCGGTAAATCCAGCATTCCTGTTCCGGACTGCCATAAGCGACAAACAAAAAATCGGGTTCTGCCTGATTGATCAGCTCACAGATCTTTTCTTCATCCTCCTCATCGGGCGAACCGGCAAAAGAGCCTGCGAAATGGGTGTCGGGATATATTTTGGATAAATTCTCAATCGCTTTTTCAGCCACCCCTTTTGAAGCGCCCAGTAAAAAAAGTTTCCATTTTTTCTGCGTTGACTGATCAACAATTTCCCGGAACAAATCCACACCGGTAACCCGTTCTTTTAAAGGATTCCGTATACGTTTAGGTGTGAACAGAATGGAGAGCAGGGAAAGATAAAACTGGAAATACCGGGCAAATTTATTTTTAGGAAGCGGTTTAGAAAGATAATGGGCCGCCCATAAAATACCGATACCATCAGGGGTCGTGAGCTCAGCTTTTTCCAATACCTCAAAAAAGGAATCATCCCGGGACGCATTCAGAATCATTTCCGGATTGACCGTAACGATATAGACTTTGCGTTTACTTCTCACAAAATCATTGATATGCCTTAATGTATCCTCATAAGAAATGCTGTTAATCGGTACGCCGGCGATGTGGACAGTGGTTTTTGATGTCATTTTTTCCGCGCAATCACGCAAAGATTAAAAGACCGACCAAATTTTACCCGACTTCCCTTTCGGACAAAATAAAAATCTTCGATTTTCCAATCAGGATTTTTAAAATAATAAAAAAATTCTTTAGGTCGGAAAGCATGATAATAGCGCCTGGAGGGATGGTTTCCCCAGGCGATCCATAAATCATTCCAGGCGTATCTAAAACCAAGGTGGAAGACAAAAGAAAACAAAGCCCCGACCCAGCTTTTTATATATTTCCATTGGAACAGATTCCAGACCGTCATAATCAAAACCCCATCCTTTTTAAGCACGCGGTGGATTTCCTTAAGTGCTTTTTTCCTGAGCTGACGACCGGGAATATGATGGAAGGCGGCGATGCAGAAAACCGCGTCAAACGAATGGTCCGAAAAATTCAGATCCACCATATCGCCTAATTCAAAATGGGCGTCGGGGAAATGGAGGCGCGCCTTTTCGATAAGAGATAAATTATTATCCACCCCCCAGTAATCAGCCTTTTTGTCTTTAAGGAGTTCATAAAGACGGCCGTTTCCGCAACCCAGGTCAAGCACCTTTACACTATTTTCTATAAATTCTAGAAAATATTGAAATTCTAGCCATTGGCGTTTACGGGTCTGGTCAAACTCATCCGCAATGGCGTGATAAGTGCCTTTGACCTGCTGCCGGATTTGGTCGGACTGTTTTTTACGCATGACAAAAGATAGTATACCAAATAGCCAGCTGAATACTGAACATTAATGAATAGTCGTACCAATATAAAAGAACGGCAGCATCACCGCCAGGAGAATAGAACCGACCAGGATGGCGACAATAAAAATCATCAGGGGTTCGATGACAGTCGACAGATTCTTAAGCGTGTAATTGATGCTTTTGTGGTAATTATTACGGATTTTCATGAGCATTTTATCAATCGTGCCCGTGATCTCACCGATATGAATAAGCTGGGCGACCTGCAGGGGGAACAATTTGTTTTCCTTAAACTTCTGCGTTTTCATATCCTCCAGACCCATGATCTCGCTCACATTCTTCCCCATCACAATGCCATGCCGGATTTCTGCAAGCGCCCGTTTATAATGAAGGTTGTCGAGCGTTTTTTCTGTGATCTTAAATGCGTCGCTGATCAGCACGCCGCTCTGAAGAAGCATGCCGAGGTTAGAGGCGAAGATCATGATGTTTTTATGTTTTGAAATCCGGCCGAAAACCGGGATAGCATTTACGAATTTTTCCCACAATAATCTACCTGGACGCGTCTTGGAAAAAAATAGCCACAATAACAAAAGAGAGCCAAAAATCCCCCCTAAAATAATAGGATATTTTTGCGAGACGAAGCCGCTGAAATCGATAACGGCCTGAGTTAATGCGGGTAAGCGCTGACCGGACTGCTCATAAAGTTTAGCGACTTTTGGGATCACAAAAATCAGCATACCGGTCACCATAGTAAGGGCAAGGGCGATCAGAATCAACGGATAAAACATGGCGCCCTTCACTTTACGCACAAAATCATGCTGGCTTTCCAGATCATCGACGATCTGTGCAAAAACCTTTTTTAAATTACCGCTCTTTTCACCCGCCTCGATCAGGGCCGACTGCATGGAAGGGAAAATATGCGGAAAAAGAAACATGGTATCCGCCAGGCTCATCCCGCCATTGATGTGGTGGATCATTTCGTCATAAAGCTTTTTCAGGCTCTTTTTTTTGTTCTGCGCTTTGACAATAGACAAAGCATCGATCAGGGTGACTCCCGAATCAACGAGCGTGGCCATCTGGTCATAAAAGAAAAGCCGTTCCCTGGCAGACAAACGGAGCCATTTGAATTTCGCGGGCAATTTTTCGGCAGATCTTGCTTTCTCCTTTTTTACAGCGGCCCCGGCAACCACAGAAAGAGCTTCTTTTCTAGCCGAATCAGCACTTTGGACTTTCGGAACAGAAGGAATGGCGGGTGCTTCTTTTTTGATCTCAGCGGAGATCGCTGTAACAAGAGGGGCGGCTGGTTTTAAGGAAGCAGTATCCGATGTGATAACAGCATCAGGAACTTTCTTTTTCCGTTTAAATTTACTGAAAAACAAATCCGCCTCCAGCCAGAGGTCTGAAAAAACATCCCGGATTTTCCCGACAAAAGCGCTCATTAACGGATCGTTAAGGTGTCGGTCGACCCTCCTTCCTGGTCAGCGACGGTTAAATCGACCCAGCCGGCCACATTGCCGGCAGGATCATAAATAGTTTTTTGGGCATAAGGAGCTTTGATACGGACACTAGAACCCTGGCCTTCAGTGATTGCGAGAGGGTTCGCCAGGTTTTCCCGCTGAAGGTTGAAATGGACAAAACGGACCATATCGGAAAATCGGTTTCCGCTGGTCATCTGATAACCCCATTCAATATCTTCTGCTTCTTTAAAATAAATGCATTTGGAAGGAGGAATAACACTTTCAATACGAATGATCGCCCCGTCTTCATCACGCTGGGTCAGATTACCGCTATCCTGAAACTCGATCTCATAATCATCATCGCAAGAAGTCTGACTGAACGTTAAAGGAAGTAACGCGTCTGACAATTTATTTTCGACTACCAGATAATCCGGTAAAAAATAGACAACCGATTCATCAAAATCTCCCCGTAATACTTTGAGCTCCTCCTGCTGAATAGTGTCGGCGATAAAACCGGTTATTTCCCGTGCTTTTAAAACATCCCCCAAATAGGCAAAGCCGACCACGGAGGAAACGGATAAAACCGCGATGATCGCCACCGCAATCAGCAGCTCAACAAGGGTAAAGCCGGTGGTTGTTTCGTTGTTTCGTTGTATCGTTGTTTCGTTAAATTTAAGACATAACATGCAACGCCTCTTCAATAGTGATATCGCCGGTAACCGCCTTAAACAAAGCATCTTTCCGAAGTAATATCGTCCCTTCTTCAACCGCCTTTTTCTCGATATCCTGATTGGAAGCCCCTTTCACGATAAGCTCTTCGATCGTGGGGGTCATTTCCATCACTTCAAATAGCCCGATACGCCCTTTATAACCGGTCTGATTGCATTTATCGCATCCTTTCGACCGGTAGAAAAAGACTTCCTCTGGATTGACACCGATCTCACTTTTTAAAAGGTCGTAATATTTTTTAGGGACCGCGTATTCCTCCCGGCAGTAATTACACACTTTGCGGGCCAGGCGCTGGGAAATAATAAGTTTTACGGCTGTGGAAATCAGGAAACGGTCAATATCCATGTTTAGCAGACGCTGAATCGTACCCACAGCCGTATTGGTATGTAAAGTGGAAAAAACCAAATGCCCTGTAAGAGCCGATTCAATAGCAAGCGACGCGGTCTTCTGGTCACGGATTTCCCCCACCATGATGATGTCGGGGTCCTGACGAACGATAGTGCGAAGCCCATCCGGAAAATCAAAACCGATTTCCGTATTGATCTGGCTTTGGGTTACATTGGGGATCTTGTATTCAATCGGATCCTCCAGGGTGCAGATGTTGTGTTTGGTCGCATCGAACGTGGAGATCATAGAAAAAAGCGAAGTGGATTTACCACTGCCGGTAGGGCCGACTGCCAGGATCATCCCGTAACTGGATTTCAGTTTTTCCTCGACTTTTAAAAGCACATTGGGAAGCATGCCGAGATCCTGCAATTTGACCAATGTGGGGCTTTTTTCGAGCAAACGGATAACCACTTTTTCACCAAAATTCGTGGGGAGGACGGACACACGAAGGTCCACTTCTTTTTCGCCAAGCGTGAAACTGCTTTTACCGTCCTGAGGAAGTCGGTGTTCATCGATTTTGAGGCCGGAAATGATCTTAATGCGGGCCACGATAGGATGATGATACAGTTTTTCAAACTCTCTATAGGGAAGCATCTGCCCATCAATCCGAAAATAGATCATCAGCTTCTCCTCGAGCGGTTTAAAGTGGATATCGCTAGCGCGTTTCTGGATCGCCTCAGTAAAAATCTCATCCACTAAACCGGGAATTTTATCTTCATCGAAGCTTGCAGGAATCGCTTCCACGGGGTTCTCTTGCTGTAGAGTGTCTAGTAATGCCATTTTTTATTATTGAAGATTGAAAATTGAAGATTGAAGATTAATTTTCAATAGCGAAGCGTTTCAATCTTTAATCTTCAATGAATTAATCTATATATTATATCAAATTTCAGAGTAAAAAGCAATGCCCTTCACCCCTGAAACCAAAATTTCCGATTTTGCCCCTTTTTGTGCTAAAATTGACTTAAATAAAAAACAAAACGTGAACCACCATTCGCTCCACCATTCGCTCCACCATTCGCTCCACCATTCGAGAGGTGGTTTCTCTCTCCTAGAACTGGTTTTCGCCATGTCTTTTTTAGCCATCATCATTTTGGGAGTGGTCAACCTGCAGAATTCCAATCTGGTCATGCTGAACCGCCAGAACCATGAGATCCAGGCCCATTTTTACGCTAATCAGGGCCTGAAAATAGCGGAGGCATTAGGGTATGCGGCTCTAAATGTGGGCTGCCCGACAAAAACCTGTAAACTCCAAAAAAATATTAACTACAGCGCCGTTGAAGAAGGAGGGGCACCGGAAGAAATCGATGAACTTTATTACCGCTTTTTTACCCTTGATCCTGCGGGACTCCCTGATGGTTTTAAGGCGGAATTCAAAGTGACCTGGGAAGACGGCACCGGAGAACATGAAGTGACCGCCAAACGGATTATTTACCAATAACAATTAGAACGATAGAACGAAATAGCGATACAACATGGGGACATCGGAAATCGGACATCGGAAATCGGAAATCGGAAATCGGTAATCGGACATCGGCTAAAGGTTTTACCTTAGTGGAATTAATCGTTTCCGTAGCCATCACCAGTATTCTGATGCTGGGTTTGAGCGTCTTTTTTTCTTCCACCTTCCACAACCTGTTCCAGGCGGAAACACAGCAAAAAAACCTCGGCCATCAGTTCGCGGTCAACGAGATCATCCGCACCAAATTCAACGCCCTGGACGACCTGGTGGAAAACAACGGCGATTCTGTTTTAAGTCTGAACAAACGCACCAAATACCAACTGCCTTTCAGTTTTATCGGCACGGCCACCATTGATGAAGACATGCGTTTAGTTTTTAAAGATACAATGCTGTTTACCAAAATCATCAATCCGGGTGCAGGCAGTCACTTGTTCGGGGATATGGTTACAGGGCAGCCGGACGGAGCGATTAAAGAGGCGTCGACCGGCAATCCTGTAAAAAGTTTGGCAGATATTAAAAATTTTGCCGGTTTTACCAAAGTGGGGGATGATTATTATGTGGCAATCCCCGGAGAAAACAGAGTACTCCATTGCCCCTCAGCAGGAGGCTGCACGGAACTGTCTTTTAACCCCGCGCTCCTCTCGCCGACCGATGTGGAAAAAAGCACGGATGATAAATTTCTTTTTATTTCAGATTCGGGAAACGGGCGCGTGATCCCCTATGAAATAGGGGTGGGCGAAAAACCCCCCTTAGTCACCGGCCTGAATTATCCCACGGGCCTGACTTATTACAAAAAAGGGGTTAAAGAATATCTTTTTATCGCCGAAACCTTTAATCACCGGATACGGAAATACGACTTTTCGACCTTTTTGGCGCCCGTGGCAGTGGGCGACGGGAATGACGCGGACTGCGACAAGACCGCCCAATTCTGCCAGCTGAACCTGCCGACCGGTCTGTACGCGGACATTGATAATAACGCCCTGTTTATCGCGGACAGCGGGAACAATCGCGTGCTTAAAATGAGTGATCCTGAACCACTGATGGAAGAAGCCACTGATCTGGCACTAAACTTTGAACTGAATAAATCATACGCATGGAGCAAGATCGTACTTTCCAGTGTGTTCACAGGCGGTGCTTACGAAAGCGGTAATCTGCCATCAGCCAACTACAGTGCGGCAGAACATCGGTTTGAAAATTATGTTCCCCCGACACTGGCGCATAGCCATGAAGAATGTGATTTGACAAATAAACTTTATACCACGGATAGTTTGTTTGATAACGGAATTAGAAAAGATGACTTTTTAGTCATAAATGACACTACTTACCAACTCATTAATGACCCAAGTCACACCAAATTTGACTGTGATCCTGCTGAGGACATAGAAGATTGGGCTTACCCCGCAGAAATTAGCCCTACCCCTAATGGCGACATCGAGAACGGGGATATTGTTTACCTAGGAACTCCGCCGATTGTAAATGTGACCTTGTCCGGCGCAAAAATGGACGCGGGCGGCTTCCAGACCATCCAGATCGACACCTACTCCGTTAAAAACCAGATGGTGCCGGCGGAAACCGATTACGCCACCGTCCGTGTGGGTGATGGTGTTCTGGGCACCCCGGAAGACAAAATGCAGGTCATTGCGGGAAATGAGGGAGGAATGGGCTTTGTAGTAGATGATTTAGGTAATAAAAAAATGGCCTCAAAAGTCATCTTTCCCACGGGCGTGACCAACGGTTATTTCGCCAACGGGGGCGGGAAAAAGATTGTGCAATTCAGCAACGGTAATGAAGTCGATTTCGATCCGATCGACGTAAGCGCCTTCACGGTTTTTGATTACGTGAGCGATTTTATTGTAAAAACACTGACGTTCGCTTCACTGAACGGCGGGAAAATACTGGAAATGGTTTTAGAAGCGAATATTGATGATATGAATACCCAAACCTATCAGATTAACGCCGTTTTACCCTGATGAAAAAAACCGCCAACATCAAAGGGAGCATTCTCATCTGGTGCGTCATGCTGGGATTTTTGCTGACCTCGGTCTTTTTCTTTTTCGCTTTCGGCCAGCGCAAAAATATTGAAGAACAGCGGAAAACAGTCGATATTTTAAACGCCCGAATGTATCTGGAAAGCCTGGCGGATTATTTCCAAAAGTACCCCGGTGAAAAAAACACGACCTATGACAACGTGCGGACAGTCCTCACCCAAAACGTGCAAAGTATTGAAGGCGTGGCCGATGTGGGAATAGAGGGGGCGGCTGAATACCAATTCAGCGGGCCGATCTTCGTGGAATGGAACCGCTGCGCCAGCAATTTAAAAGGCGATTTGGTGGTAAACGGCGTGGTCTATAAACACGATGCGGGAGATGAATGTGACATCACAGGCGAATATGATGATGTGGCCGGCCCCATCAGCGTAACCAGTCCTTTTAAAATTGAAACTCTGAACCGGCCTTTCTTTTTCCGCATAAACGGAGATAATTTAAAAGACAACGAATGGCACCTGACACTGACGACTGATATTGGATACGGAAAAGAGATACGGGTGGAACGGACGTTTTAAAAACCTGGACCCCCTTGATTGACTTTTTATTATTGAGATAAGAACCCGTTCACGTTTTTCATGGATCCTGGATGTTTCCGCGCAGTTGAGGGGAGCGTTCACTTTAGGTGATAGCCACCCTGTTTGACAACTCTAAATAATCATGTAAAATAGGGAACCTTTAATCCCTCCCATGCCTGATAAAGTTGATAAATTATACAAGGAAGCTCTGAGTTTCGAAGAGGCGTTACAAAATACGTTTGATCGGGTTAAATCCTGCAATTGGCATCAAATCTTATGTCAGTTTATTCGGTATGCCATTTTAGACGCATTGGTCAGCCATCAATCAAAGGGGCAAATTAAAAATTTAAAACATTTTGTTCTGCTCAATCATCACGATAATGGCGAATTAAGCCGGCGCGATATTCAGGACAAACTAAAAGAGACCATGTCACAATATGACGAAAGTCCCACTGTTCGGATTTCTGGTGTCTAGAATTTGAAATTGTTGAAATGAAAGAGTATCTTTAGAAGATTATTCAGGCTCTTTTCT
>JAFGCR010000032.1 GCA_016932495.1 Candidatus Peregrinibacteria bacterium | reverse complement strand
GGTTACGCCGTCGATCAGTTCGACCTCTTCTTCATCCAGTGTGATGACTTTTTCACCCTTTTTGCTGGCGCGCATCACCCATTCCTTGCCTTTTACCTGGTCCAGGTCGAATGCGTGCATGGGCATGCCGAGTTCCAGCATCACGTAATTGGTGATATCCACAATGTTCGAAATCGGCCGGATGCCACAGGCGGTCAGCCGCTTTTTCATCCAGTCCGGTGATTCTTTTACTTCAATGCCCGTCAGGTAAACTGCCTGGTAACTGGGGCAGAGGGAGGGATCTTTTATTTTGATGTTGATTGGGGCGGGGGTGTTGGTTGTCTGGAATCCTCCAACCTCCTTTATCAAGGAGGCAGAATCGGTTTTTTTCCATTTACCTAACCCGTTGGCCACAAATTCGCGGGCGAAGCCACGATGGCTGAATAAGTCGGCGCGGTTGGTGATGGCATGGTTATCCACATCCAGCACTACATCATCCAGCCCCAGCGCTTTGGCTAATGGCGTGCCGATGGGGGCGTCGATATGGCTCAAATCCACAATCTCATGTTCGCTTTTAAGGGGGAACATTTCCTCTAAACCGATTTCTGTACTGGAGCAGATCATGCCGAAACTTTCCTCTCCGCGGATTTTCACGCGTTCCAGTTTCATCACGTCCGTTCCATGCCATTTCACCACGGTTCCCAATGGGGCGAAGGCGACTTTCATCCCCTCTTTTAAATTCGAACCGCCGCATACTACTTTTATTTTTTCCTGTCCGTTGTCCACCATCGCCAATGTCAGCTTATCCGCGTTGGGATGGGGCGTCAGTTTATCCACTTTACCCAAAATAATCCCTGCCAAGCCGGCGCCCGCGTTTTCCATAGTCTCCACCTCGGCGCTGCGGGCCGTGATGATCTCTTTTATTTTTTCATTGTCCTTTTCAGTAAGGTCGATGAAATCCTGCAGCCAGTTTAAACTTATTTTCATAATCCAATAACGTAATAACGTAATACTTGTCCTGAATTTATTTCAGGGACGCTATAACGTTATAACAAAAATCGGAAAAATGAAAATTATTTAGTTGTTTTTTTGGGTTCTGTCGGAATCTTTTTACCATGTGCACCGGCCATTATGTCACCCCCTAATATTTGGATATATTCTATATCATCATCTTCTATTACAGTATCTTCGCCTAGTATCATTTTAATCATCATTTTGGCAGGTTTGGAGGCCTTATCTTTATCTGAACCTGTGCCGAATTCTACTATACTATCATCAGTCTGGAGGCCCTCTCTTTTTACACCTAACTTTTTAAGTATTTTTTCTTTAGCCTCATTTCGATCTATCGCAGTTTCAAGTTCTTCATCCGTATTTCTTTCCGGTTCTGTTCCAGTTAATGCCTGTTCTATTTGCTTCCTGGGACTGTTGAGCGCTTGTTCAGTTGTCTCTGGTGCTGACTGTTTTTTCTTTTCGGTCATTTATTTTTATTTTTGTTAAAGAAATATTTGAATATTATACCAAAAAATTGCCTAAATGTCAAAAATATATTTGAGGTTTTGATTTAACGATTTTAGACGACTCGTTTTAGGTAATGCTTTTTTTTGTGGCCGTTTTTGCCTTAGCGGCTGCTTTTTTAGCTTCCCCGGCTTTTTTCTCAGCCATTTTTTTAGCGTCGCCAGCCTGTTTTTCAGCCGCTTTTTTGGCTTCCCCAGCCTTTTTCTGAGCCATTGCCTTCGCTTCTCCAGCCTTCTTTTTGGCGGCCTCCCCTTTCTTTTGCAGATATTCAATCGGATGATGCAGAAAGGCACCACCCTCCTCTTTCAGCTTTTTGAATATGTGAGACTGCCCTCCTTCTTCGCGCTGGATGAAGTTGATGATGTCATTCGTCATGGCAAATAACTCTTCACCCATCACCGCGGGCACGTCTTTTAAGTGTTCGTATTTAGTGCGGTTTTTAGGAACGGCCAGCCATTTTTCCTGCCAGGCATCCACTTTTTTATTATCGATGCCGGTTTTGATTTTGATTTTGGTAAAAATATCACCCGCCGCTTTGGTCACGGCATTGTTTTTTAATTTATCCTTGGCGGCCAGAGCGGTTTTTTTGGCGTCTGTCGCCGCTTTTTTAGGATCGGCTTTTGGTGTAGGCATGATTTTTTATGTTTAATTTATTTTATTTTATCAAATATAATGAATTTATGAAAAGCTATAACGAAGAAATCAGTCAGTGTTTTAATGAAATCGCGGATCTGATGTCCCTTTTGGATGAAAATTCCTTTAAAATCCGTGCTTACCGTGAGGCGGCCCGTCGGTTGACACAGGAGTTTGAGCCTATAACCAAAAAAAGCACCAAAATCGAATTAATGGCCATGCCCAGGATCGGTGAGGCGCTGGCAGATAAGATCATTCAATACGTCAAAATGGGTAAAATCGATTATCTGGA
Source organism: Candidatus Peregrinibacteria bacterium (assembly GCA_016932495.1). GTDB lineage: Bacteria > Patescibacteriota > Gracilibacteria > UM-FILTER-43-11 > UM-FILTER-43-11 > JAFGCR01. The sequence continues at coordinate 2,459 of JAFGCR010000032.1, read as the reverse complement.
ACGGTTGCGCAGGCAAATCCCCAAGCCGGTGCGAGATCTGCTTAAAGTGCCCCATCTGGGCCCTAACCGCGTTCGTGACCTCTACATCAATCTGGGCATTAAATCTAAGTCCGATTTAAAGAAATATGCCAAGAACGGCCGGATTGCAGAATTGCCTGGCTTTGGCGACAAACTGGTCAGTCAGATATTGGAGGCTCTGGAGAGGGGGCAGGAAAAAAAGAAGCGTCATGATCGCGCTGAGGTCGAACCCATTGCCAAAAAGCTGGTCACGCTTCTGAAAAAAATAAAAGGAGTTAAAAAAGTAGATGTGGCCGGCAGTTACCGGCGGCAGGCCCCTACGGTCGGCGATCTGGATATTCTGGTTGTGGGATCGGCGGCGGCCGCGGCCATTGCCGAGAAACAGATTGCCAAAACTTTCTCGGATTTAACCATGCTGGCCGGCGGGGAGACCAAGATCGCTTTTGTCATTTTTCCGGAGAACCTCCAGGTCGACATCCGTTTCGTGCCGGAAGAAAGTTACGGCGCCGCGCTCCTGTATTTCACGGGGAACAAAGATTACAACGTGATGATGCGGAAAGTGGCAATCGAGAAAGGTTATCTGCTTAATGAATACGGCTTGTTCGAGGATGGTGAATATGTGGCTGGCCGCACGGAAAAAGAAGTGTATGAGAAATTAGACCTTCCCATTAAACTCCCCAAACAGCGACGATAATCATGTGGCACCTGTCCCGAAAATCGATTGTCAAAAACAGGGGAAATACGGTAAAATTTAATTAAACTGGAACACACGTTTTCTGCTTGTAATTTCCTCTACACCTTCATTTATGGGATTCCTATTATTGCCTTGCGCCGTGGCGTAGGGTTGCGGAAACCCACCTGGTTCGCCCGGGGATTGAAAGGAAGCAGTGAACGGTGTTTCGGTTATTCTGATTGTGGAGTAATGGTGGGGCCGATTGTGGTTATCATTTGCCTCACCATTACTTTGTTGTCGAATCGGTTGTCATTTTTAGGTGAAGTCGGTATCATAGCTCTACCTCTTAAAATCGATGTTATGCTGAAGAAATTATTCATTGTTCTGTTTGGCGTCTTAGCGCTAACCACTCCCTTTGCCCATGCGGTCGACACGCCTGTTGATATGGTCCGTTTGGAGGTGTTTGAACGGGATGATTGCAGCCATTGCCGTGCGGAAAAAGAGTTTTTAAATCAGCTTTCCAAAGAGCGCAATGATTTGATTGTGGTCTATCACGACATTGGTGAGAAAGAACACAAAGAACACTTCATTCAGCTCACGGAGCTTGAAGGCATCCCAAAAGTCACTCCTATTACCATCATTGATGCCATTATTTTACAGGGATTTGATACAGCAGAGACCACTGGCAAAAAACTTGAAGCCCTGATCGACAATGCTAAAGGCAAACCCCAATATACCTTTCAAGAATTCATTGCGGCCGGTGGCAGCGGGCAGATCGAAACCGCTTCAGGAACTTGTGATATTGACGGAGAGGTAACTCAATGCGGAGTGGAAGCGGTGGATTACTGGATCACTGTCCCTTTTATCGGTCCTGTCGATGTTTCCAAATATTCCCTTCCAGCTCTGTCTGTCGTCCTAGGATTTGTAGATGGGTTCAACCCGTGCGCCATGTGGGTTTTAGTTATGTTTCTTACTATTCTGGCAGAGGCCGGCTCCCGTCGCCGTATGTTTGAAATGACGGGTATTTTCATCGTGGCTGAAGCCGTTATGTATTACCTCATTCTCAATGTCTGGATGACCACGTGGGATTTTGTGGGGATGGACCGCATCGTGACACCGATTGTCGGCTTGGTCGCGGCGGGCGCGGGCTCGTACTTCCTCTATCTCTTTTACAAAAAAGACACTACCTGCAAGGTTGGCAGTCTGGAAAAAAAACGCAGGACACAGGAAAAGATCAAAGGCTACGCGCAGGCGCCTATGACCATTATGGTCGGTTTAGGTATTTTGGGGCTGGCCTTTTCCGTGAATATCATCGAGTTTGCCTGTTCGGTCGGTATTCCGCAGACCTTTACCAAAGTCCTCGATATGAGTTATTTGAGCTGGGCCGGCAAACAGCTCTATAACGCCATTTACATTTTTATGTACATGATCGATGACATCATCATCTTCATTCTGGCGCTGTACAGCTTTGATAAAATCGGCCTGACTACCCACAAATACACCCGCGCTTCGCATTTTATCGGTGGGCTGATCATGGTGATTCTGGGGGTTATTCTGCTTACGAATCCAACGCTTTTGGTGTTTGGGTAATTGGTAGAAAATATATTGTACGGAATTTGGATACATTCTCCTGTCCTTTTCGTCGCCTAACGGCGCCGACGGTCTTTTAAGCTGTATTGCCTTTTTCTTTGCACTTTTGGCGTCAAAAGTGCCAAAACCGCTGGGGGTCCGCGAGCCAGTCAGCCATCGCGGTGCAGAATATCATCGC
>JAFGCR010000031.1 GCA_016932495.1 Candidatus Peregrinibacteria bacterium | reverse complement strand
ATTAGTGGTCCATTAGTGGTCCATTAGTGGTCCATTAGTGGTCCATTAGTGGTCCATTAGTGGTCCATTAGTGGTCCATTAGTGGTCAATTAGAAGTCAATCAGAACATTCGGTTAGTTAAGTTTAGTACTTTCCACACAAATGTCAAGCTGTTTTAACTTCTTCCCGATCTGCTCGCGGGTCAAAAGGCCTGCCTGGGCTCCGTAATAGTTAATGACATTATGCGCGTTCAGAGTACCATATTTAAGCGCGTTTTTCAAAGATTCCCCCAGGATGATCGCACTGGTAAATCCGCTGGCAAACGCGTCGCCGGCGCCGGTCGCGTCCACCAGCTTATGTAAAACGACCGGACAGAAATACAAATGTCTGCCGTCGCTGGCCTGGGCGCCATTCTTACTGTCCGTGATCACCACCTGTTTTACATCGGTTTTGCTGAAAAACTGATACATGATCTCGCTCACATCATCCGCGTACGGCGGAAGGAAGGACCTGGGAAGATGGTTGTGGCGTTTCGGGTCCTCGCTTTTAATGCCGGCCGGCTTATACGGCGTACGGGCAAAAAGGGAGGCTTCTTCCTTGTTCACAAATAAGATCTCGGTATGGTCCAGAAGCGATTTCCATTTTCTTATCCCCTGCTTCAGCTGTTCTTTGCCGGGATTCCAGGCCAGTTTGATATGCGGATTTTCTTTTAAAATCCTGAGAATGGCCCGGGGAATATTGTTGTCTTCCGCCGTCAGGTGATTGAGGAATATCCAGTCGGCCTCCTTAATGTCTTTAAGCGGCAGATCCTTAACCGTAAAATACTGGTTAGCCCCTGAATAGGCCAGTACCGTCCGGTCCCCCTCAAACGTGTTCAGGATCGTGGAAAAAGCGGTCTTATCGCGGGAGGTATGTTTAATAAAACGCGTGTCCACCCCTTCTTTTTTCAGGTTATCGATCACTTTATCCCCGTACTCCGACCCGACCTTGACCACAGTGCTCACCTCAAACCCCATGCGCGCAAACGCCACGCCCGTATTGGTGGCGCCGCCGCCGAACGTCTCATGCACCTCATCGATCTTCACCTTGCCGCCATGTTCCAGGCAAAGCCAGTCATGGGTCTCCTGGGCGGTTTTAAACTCCATGATCCCATGGTCATGCGCGCGGATAAACATATCAAAGGTGGCGCCGCCGATGGTGAAAATTTTTGGCTGTTTCATTTTACTGGATTCATTTTAGCATAATTTTTTTCACTAGTGGACTTCTTATAGACTGCTAATTGATTGCTAATTGACTAGTCCATTAGATGTCTATCAGCAGTCAATTAGATATCAATCAGTTATTCTGCCGGCTGGACTAAAATATTATAACTATGCAGGATCAGAGACGCTGCCCCCAAGCCGAAAGCGATCAGGGCAACCAGCAAAAACGCTGATGAAAGGCCGTAAGCGTCCGCGATCAGACCTGTCAGGATCGGCCCGATGATCCGCCCCAGCCGTTCCACAAAACTATTATAACCGGTCACTTCCCCCAGCATACGGCGGGGCGTTAAACGGGTGATAGCGCCGTTATAGGCCGGCCGGATAATAGCCAGGGAAAGAGAAATCGTCGCCGCCAGGATAAGCACCCATACCCTGCTGAAAATAAAAGAAAAGAAAATAAACGACAACGCGCCGATAAAAAGTCCGATCGCGATCACGGTCATCCGGTGCATGCGGTCGGTGACTTCCGAAAGAAAATAACTGAAAATAAAAGGCATATACATGACCGCCATAAGGAGGGCGATGGAACGGAGGCTTAAATGAATACTAAGGGCGAACAGAGGGATAAAAATATAAGAAAACATGCGGATCGCCCCGTCAAAAAACGCCAGGATCAGAAAAAAGATCATTTTAGGATTAAGCAAACGGCAGTCCTTATAGATCTCAGCCAAATCGTGGGGGGAATAGAAGTAACGCTTAAAACCCAGGAACAGTGAGCGGATCCCCCGTTCACGGATCAGCGGAAGGATAAAAAAGCTGGCCAGAATACTGGGCATCACAAATAAAAACATGGTGCCGAACCCGTAATACGGAATGGCGTACGCGGCCATCAGCATCCCCAGGATCCAGCCGAAATAATCCAGCGCCACATAATAAGCAAAAGGCCCGTTTTTACCGGCCCCGTTATGTTTGCGGATGTACCCCTCTGTGCCCACCACCACAAACGTCTGGGCCACGCCGTTTAAGATGAGACCGAAAATAAGCAGAGGGATGCTTTTGAAGACCCAGGCAAAAATGTAAGACAGGATAGTGAAAAAATAAAGCACTTCCCCATCCTGGATGATAGTGGCTTCCTTGACCCGGTCCCCTAATCGCATCAGCGGGATAATGGAAAGAAGGGCGGTGAATGAAAGCAGAGCCGTAAAAAGGCCGATGACCGTGTAATTCTCATGGAAATAGCTTAAATAGATCGACCAGAAAGGGTCCACAAATCCCCAACCAAGACTTCGGAGGAAGATGACAAGGACGATCAGCTTGATCCCGACAGGGATAAACCGATGATGGCCGGCGGAAAAAAGGGTTAAGACCTTCGGCATTGGGTATTTGAAGCTTAAGAATTCTGTTTCAGGATGATTTTGCGCTTATGGTGATAAAGGAAATGAGCAAATACCAGAGAGGCCAGGATCACCCAGATCACTTCCGGGCCGGTGGCGTCCGTTCCGGGAACACGGTTCAGCTGGTCGCGGTAAATATCCTGGTCAAACCCGCCGGGCTGGGAAACCGTAGGGGCGGAAGGGCGGAAGGCCGTTCCTGTAGGAGTGGCCTGGACTTCCCGGGAAAGTTCAGAAACAGGATCCCCGTTCATATCCAGCGCGGCTACGGCAAAGTAATAGGGGGCGTTATTGATCAGGTCGCCGATAGTCACTGACGTGCGGTTATCAGGCGTGACCACAAAATCATTGTACTGCCCGGGCGCAAAGCCCATGAAGACCTTGTAGTAATACCCGCGCACACCGGCAAACGCCGGCCAGGACAGCTGGACCGCGCCGTTCATGGGCACGGCGGTGACCTGTGTCCCGCTTGGGACGATCAGCTGAGAAATGGTTTCACAGGAGTCCCCTTCATAACCCTCGTCGCATTCACAAACCCCTTCCGCGCACTGGCCATGCGCTCCGCAATCCACCTCCGCGCACGGGTCAGGCGCTATCGGGGTGACGGCAATAACCACGCTCATCTCCCCGCTTTCATTTCCCTGCGTGTCCACGGCTTTGACCCCGATAAAATACTGGCGGTTATTGGAAAGGCCGCGGAGTTCCCACTGAGGCGTGGCATCCTGTGTGTCCGCGCTCAGGTCTAACGCGTCAAACGTCAACCCGTAATACACACGGTAATGCTGGATGGGCCGGTCATGGTTCTGTACCGATTCCCACGTCAGCTGGACAGCGGTATCTCCGGCGACTCCCGTAAGGCCTTCCACCTGAGGCGGAACCGTTGCCTGAGGAGACGCAACAGTAACCGAACCTTTATTCAGGAGTTCAGCTTTATTGGAAAGGCTATCCACCAAGACCACATCCACCGGAAAAGTTCCCGCGTTCACGGGAGCGACGACCGTGGCCGAATAGGTGCCGGGCTCGGAAACCGATTCTTCCAGGGGTTCTAAAACGCCCTGTAAACGGATCTTGGCTTCCTGCAGGTTCGGTTCGGACTGGGCGGTGATCGTCAGCTGGTCACCGGGAACCACCGGCCCTTCCGGTTCAATAATGAAAGAATTAAGGACCGGCGGGATTGTGTCGATACGGATGGTGATGCCCCGGCTCACTTCCCCCGCGTCAGACATCACATAAAAACTGTGTGAACCGCTTTCCAGATTCTTTACCTCGAAGCTGAAAAATCCATCCCCGTCGGTTTCCGTATCCCCGATCTTCACATCGTTATCAAACACTTTCAGATTGATGTTCTCCTTGCCCTGTCCCGTTAAAATGATGAGGTTCGTGCCCAGTTCCGCACCGTCTGTCGGAGATTTGATGGCAAGGTCAGATGAATACGGACCAGGGACGACGGCCTGGAGCGGAACGATCTCCATCTGGTGCTCCCCCACGATCTTAAAATTGCTTTTATCCAGCACCTGAACGGCCTGCCGGCCAAGCTTAGAAAAGATTAAAGACAGATCAAAAGTAAACCGGCCCTGATCAGAGGCCTTAAACGTGTATTCCCCGCTGTTGGGCAGAATGGCGTTTTCATCATCCGGCACGGAGATCAGGATGGTGCCCGTATAATTTTTAGCCACATTATTGCTTTTGTCACGGGCCACCACGGTCAAGGAAAGTTCCTGGCCCACTTTAGCCGTGGAAGGCAGGCCTTCGATATCAAAATGATCCACCGGCCCGGGAAGGACTTCCCCGTCTCCGCCGATATTCGCGGCCAGCAGATTGGCGGCAAAGGGATTCTGGGCAGTGACAGGCGCCGCGGGCGCGACAAACACCACTTCCTCACGGTCCTCCAGGATCATATTCGCTGTGGTATCGACGGCCGTAAAAACCGACACACCGGGATATTTGGAAGAAACTTTAAAATTCGCACGTCCGTTTTGGTCGGTCACACCGTTCTGCAGTATTTCAATGCGGTCTTCCGACCGGCTGGAAATCAGGTTGATATGATGATCAGAAATGGGATTGCGGTACTGGTCATAAAGCGTAGCCACTAAAAACGTGACTTCCATTCCCGCGTCCACCATCTGGAGCGTACTTCTGAGGCTTGACTGGCTGATAGAGATCGTATCCGGATAAACCGTGAATAAAGCCTGAGGGGAGGATGTTGCGGAACCCGGATAAACGACGGTCGCTTTATACGTGCCGGCAAGCTTCGTCTGATGGCCGTAAAAATCCGTCCGCGCGATCCCCTCAAGGTCTGCCTGAGCCGGCAATTGCACCACGCCGCCATCCGGTTTTTCCACCACAAAACGCACATCTTTGTTCGGATCGATCAGTGACGTTCGGAGGGATGCAGGATAGCCCGCGACCGTATCGGTGGCATACACCTGCACCGGCAGAAAATCAGCCATTGCAGAAGGAATAATCAGAGATAAAGCAATCAGACTGACAACCGCTGTTTTAAGTTTGTTTAATTTCATATTTTTTCAGTGACCAGAGACCAGTGCTACAGAGACCCGTTCTGATTACTGGTCACTGATTACTGGTCGCTTAATATTAATCTTTATATTATACCAAATTTTCTCTCTGAAAACAACCCTGTAAGCAGTTGCCGGACAAGGATTAAAAAATGTGTCAATTTATTTTATTTCCGCTCCATCACCAAAACCCTTGCCTCACCACTCATATCTTTTACGTATTTTAAGCGATAATCCGGCAGTTTTGTTTTTAAAAGGGCAATCTGATGATCAAACAGTTCAAAAAACAGGGCACGGGGCTTCAGAGTCCGGACTTGGTCCGTTAACCGCCGGTAAACTTCCATTCCATCCGTACCGCCATAGAGGGAAATCGGCGGTTCATAGGCCAAGTCCGGACTCACCTGAAAACCAGCGGGAATATAAGGAAGATTAGCCGTCACAATAACCTCGCGGTCTTCCAGCCATTCCGGCGGTATGTTTTTAAGCAGGTCGGATAACACAAGAGTAATACGGGACGTTAGTTTATGTTTTTTCACATTCCGTTTCGCTACACGCAGAGCCGCAGACGACACATCCATTGCGATCGCCTCCACACCCTTCACATTTTTACAAACGGAAATCGGTATACACCCGCTCCCCGTACCGATATCCAATAAAATCGGACTTAGTCCGTAGTCCTTAGTCCTTAGTCCTTTAATATAATCGATCACCGCCTCCACCAATATTTCGGTGTCCGGCCGAGGTATCAGAACGTTTTTATTCACTTCAAAATCCAGAAAAAAGAATTCCTTATGACCGGTTAAATACGCCACAGGCATCCCCTTTTTCCGCTTGTAAATCAATCGTTTATATTGCCATAAAGGAAAAAAGATCAATTTGGTTTTGTCATTCCGACCAAAGTGGAGGAATGAACAAATTTTTTGTTCATTATGCGCCAGTAAAAACGTGACCGGCTTTTTTAAAACATGGGACAGCAGCACTTCAGCGTCCAGCCGGGCGCTGTCGGAAGAAAGCAGCAATGTTTCATGGCCCCATCTCAGAGCCTCTCGGATTTGCATGACCTGATTATATAACAAAAAACCCTGCCGGAGCAGGGTTAAGTTAGGTTTAATGCATTTCCCGGTTGCGCTTTATGGCCTCGCGCCACATAGGCGTCAGTTCATTTTCTGATATAGGAATTGTTTCGCCCTTACTGTTTATAACATTCCATTTGCCGGCCATGAAAAAAACAAAATACTGATTAGGCTGTTCATATTTAAAACTTTTAGACCAGAATCCAAGCAGACTCTCTTTGGTATTAGGAGGAGCTGCAGGAGTCAATGGAGATATAAAACCGACATGACCGTCATCCCGGATATGAACCACCATGGCCATCGTGCAGTGCTTACCCGCTTCATTAAAATCATATTCATCCAGCAAAGCCTGCGGACCTGCCAGCGACTCACTCACAGATTTTGACTGAGCAGGTTTCTTAAAGGAAATATCCACAGCCGCTTTAATACGCTGACCGCGAACATTATTCATAAGCTGTGTGACACGATCGCGGACGTCATCAGCCTGAGCCATCTGATGTAAAAAGGCTAATTTGGCGCGGACAAGAGGGGTGGTTTCTGTTTCACCCCTTTCAAGCATATCTCTTGAAAAACGAGCCGGATTTCTGAATCGGAGCAGATTTATCACTTCCTCTTCATCTAAAGCTCTCAATTCATCCTTAAGCCGCCTATCCACTTCCGCATTTAACTCCTTCAAAGTCATTTCATCTAATAAATCAGAAAACTCCTTTCTGATATCAAGAGGTTCCTTGTTTTGCCCAGCCGGCATAGGCTCCATACCTGGAGATTCAGTTTGTCCTTCTGACATAGTAAAAAATTAATTTCTAATAAATTTTATAACTTTTCTTTTATTTGTCAAGAATATTCAGAGTCTCACGCGTCTTCGGACCCGCCACACCCGCCCCGGCACTGCCGGCGTTCTGAATGATCCCCTTCTCCGTCTGAAAACGGACCAGGGCATTCTGAGTCTGGGCGCCAAAGTAACCGGTATCTAGGCCTTCAGCCAGATACCCCTCTTTAATCAGCAGGTTCTGTAGGCGGGCTACCTCGGTGCCACGGTCATTCAGAGAGAGATCCTGATTGAAAAGCGGGCTTGAATCCACCGTCTTGAACTCCACATCAAAACTAAGTGTGCGGTCAAACGGATTAGCCGGTGCGCTGAGCTGATTCAAAGTGGGTAAATCCACTTTAGCCGGCACCCATACCTGCATCTCCACCGGATACTTTTTGAGTTTTTCAATCCGGCGGTCAACGGCCGCAGCCAGCGCCTGATGAGTCTGTTTGCCGAAGTAACCGGCACCCGTGTCCCAGTCGTTCTGTACAATGCCGTTGTCTTTCTGGAAACGGAAAACTGCGTCGATAGTAACGGCATTGTACTGGCCGTTCAGATCGCCGCGGTAATATCCAAGCTCCCACAGCATCTGCTGGACGCGATAGACTTCATCCCCTTCCGCGTTCTTACCCAGCCCCACCGAAAGCGCTTTTAAATTATCTTTCAGGCGCTGCTGTTCAATAAGAATTCTGGAATTAAAGTTTTCGGATTTGGTTTTAAGAGCCTGCTGGGTCTTAGGCCCGAAATAGCCGGCGCCTAACGCACTTTTGGAAGGAATTACCCCTTCATCGATCTGAAAAAGCAACACTGCATCCCGCGTCTCATCCGTATAAACGCCATCGACCGCGCCATGATAATAACCGAACAGGCGCAGGGCTTCCTGCAGTTCCCGGATGCTGGCCTGAGAAGAAGATCGGGTGATCGGCTGAGTAAACGCCTGCGGATTGATCATGGTCTTGGCCTGAAGGCGGCTCAGGGTACTCTGGGGAAGGGTTGAACTGACCCACCCAAAACTCAAACCAGGTTCGACCTGATGAGGAGTGAAATACACCTCTCCTTCCACTAAACGCATGCCCCAGTTAAGCGCGCGGGAGAGCCCTTCCTCGCCATACCCCATCCATACATCGATCCTGTCATAACTGGCACGGGCTTTAATAGCCCCGCCGCGGTCATGCACTTCGCCTACCCCCAGACCGGGAATACGGATACGGGTACCGAACGGATACGTCCGCGGAGCGGCCAGCATACCGGTATAGACCTGAGTTCCATCCGCTCCATTCGTACCACGGCCGTTTAAACGGATATCTGCCTCATAACTGCCGCGCATATAAAAGCTCTGGTTTGGCAGGGGTGAATAGTACGCGGAGACCATCAGCATACGCTTTTCCATAGGCTGGCTGGCATCGACAGCAGGCGCCAAAAGGAGGAATTGGGCAAGGGCGACAAGTAGTGAGATCGACTTTTTTAACGTCATTTTTCCCTTAATAAAGAAATCCGTATATTTTACACGAATTTCTTACATTTATCAATCACCTGGAGTTGCCCGGATTAAGAAAAATGGGATAATCAGGAGTGAATGACTTTCAAGTCCTTGGGGAAATGGGTCAAAACCTCCGCCTTTCCTTTCTCATTCACATACACCATATCCTCTAGCCGGACTCCGCCTTTAGTATTCAGATAAATACCCGGTTCGATCGTGAACACCATGCCGGGCCGGATGATATCATCAGACGTTTCGCTCACCCGCGGATCCTCATGCACCTCCAGGCCGACCCCATGGCCCGTGGCATGGCCGAAATGAGGGCCGTAACCGGCTTTTTCGATGACGGCACGGGCCGCCTGATCCACCTCACTCAGTTTCCGGCCGGTTTTTACAGCGTTGATGGCGGCCTGATTCGCAGCAAGAACTGTTGAATAAATTTTTTGTTCAATAGAATCGGGTTTCTGGGTATAAAAAACACGCGTCATATCTGTCATGTACCGCTGGTAACGGATGCCGAAATCAATCAGTATCTTCTCGCCTTTTTTAAGTTTATTCGGCTCTTTCTGATGGTGTACATCCGCCGTGTTTTTGCCGAAACTGATGATCGGCGAAAAAGAGAACCTGTCCCCGCCCAGCCTCCGGACAATCGTGAGTAAATTCCATTCCATCTCATCTTCCGACTGGCCGGTTTTGATGGTTTTTTCAAATTTCTTCAGCGCTTTTTCAGTAATCGCCACCGCCTTTTTGATCAAAGCGATTTCATGCTTATCTTTTATAACCCGCATCCGCTCCGCCAGGCCGGAAACGGGTTTAAGCCGGACGCCTTTCAGCATTTTTTTGTAATCCAGAAAACGGGCATGGGTGATATGCTCGTCCTCGATGCCCAGCGTCCTAAAACGGCCCAGGAGCTTTTTTAACCCTTCTTTCTGGTCATAAACGGTCACGGTTTTCGGGAGCTGTTTGCGCGCAGAACGAAGATAACGGAAGTCTGTGATGAGTACAGCCTTTTTCGGCGTGATGAGAAGCCGCCCGTTCGTTCCCGCAAACCCCGACAGATAATACACATTCTGCGGTTTGGAGATCAGAACAGCACTGAGCCGGTTCTGACGGAGCTCTGATTGAAGTTTTTGGATTCGTTTCATCTTCTGAATTTTATCACACAACGCCCGCAAATCCCAAAGCTCCGTAAACGTCCGTAAAAAGATTTCACACTCAGCCGCTTTTTCGGTACACTGAACTTACCCAATAAAGTTACCCTTTAACCAACCACCTCCATGGCTGACCGAGCGATTATTAAGGCAAACCTCAAAAACACCGTTACCGAAACCGATTTCGACGGATTCGATAAGCTCCATACCGGCAAAGTGCGTGACACGTACGAACACGAAGGACAGCGTATCATCATCACCACTGACCGCCAGTCCGCGTTCGACCGGATACTCGCCGCCATCCCGTTTAAGGGGGCGGTTTTAAATCAGTTCAGCGCGTTCTGGTTCGCCAAGACCAAAGATATTGTGGATAACCACCTCATCGCCGTACCGGATCCGAACGTCTCGATTGTAAAAAAAGTGAAGATCTTCCCGGTAGAAGTCATCGTTCGCGGGTACATCACCGGCTCTACCGACACGTCCGCCTGGTATAACTACGAAAAAGGCGAACGGCTGTTCTGCGGAGTTCAGCTTCCTGAAGGCTTAAAAAAGAACCAGCCATTCGAGACACCAATCATCACCCCCACCACCAAGCCGGAAACCGGCCACGACGAAAAGATCTCCCGCGAGGAAATCATCGCACAGGGCCTGGTGCCGGAGGACAAGTGGAAAAAGATCGAGGAGTACGCACTCGCTATTTTTAAACGCGGTCAGGCGATCGCTGCCGAAAAAGGGTTTATTCTGGTCGACACCAAATACGAATTCGGCGAAGATGAGCAGGGAAACATCCTGCTGGCCGACGAAGTGCACACGCCCGACAGCTCGCGCTACTGGATCGCCAGCACCTACAAAGAACGGCTGAATGCCGGCCAGGAACCCGAAAATTTTGACAAAGAATTCCTGCGCCTGTGGTTCAAGGACCATTGCGACCCGTATAAAGACGACGAACTCCCGCCCGCCCCGGATGAACTGGTGGAAGAACTTTCATTCCGCTACATCGATATTTACGAAAAGCTGACCGGAAAGACTTTTGAATACAACGCCGACAAGCCGACCCTGGAGCGGATTCAGGAAAATCTGGATAATTACTTTAAAGGATAGTTATGGGTTTAGTTATAACGGCTAGTCTAGCCGCCGCAACCACAACTATTGACAACAACAAAAAAAACAAGTAAAGTAATATTTATTAACCACCCCAGCCAATGTTAGTCCCTATATTAATGGGCAGTAAATCCGATGAACCGCACGCCCGCAAGATCGCCGAACATTTATCAAAATTCGGCGTCAAAGCTGAACTCTACGTTGCTTCGGCTCATAAGGTGCCGGAACTGGTTTTAGATATTGTAAACGACTTCAATAAATCCGGCGATGAGATCTGCTATATCACCATTGCCGGCCGCAGTAACGGGCTTTCCGGCGTCGTGGCCGCCAATGCCGTCCATCCGGTCATCGCCTGCCCGCCTTTTTCCGATAAAGCCGATTATCTGGCCAACATCCATTCCTCCACCATGATGCCGAGTGATACCCCAGCGATGGTCGTGGTCGACCCGCAAAACGCCGCCATGGCCGCGCTTCGCATCCTGGCGCTGACGGATAAGAAATTAAGAAAAAGGATTGCCGAACATATCAATGAAATTAAGGAATCATTCTAGTCTGCCATTTGTCATTCCCGCGTAGGCGGGAATCTAATGAAATAGGTATAGATTCCCGATCAGGTCGGGAATGACAACAGGTCGGGAATGACAATCGGTATTAATAACTATTATAACCACCATGATCACATCACTCTCCCCTCTCGACAGCAGATATGCCGATAAGGTAAACGAACTCACACCTTATTTTTCTGAATACGGCCTCATCAAACACCGCCTGATGGTGGAAATCAGCTGGCTGATGATGCTGTCCGGCGAACCCGGTATCAAAGAACTCCCGCCTTTTTCCGATAAGGAGCTGGCGCTCCTTGAAAAACTGATCAAAGACTTTGATGAAAAGGAGGCCGAAGAAGTGAAAAAGATCGAAAAGACCACTAATCACGATGTAAAAGCGGTGGAGTATTATCTGAAAAAGAAACTGGAAAAGACGACCCTTAAAAAACACCTAGAATTCATCCATTTCGCCTGCACTTCCGAAGACATCAATAACTTAGCTTACGCTCTGATGATCCAGGGAGCCGGCAACCACGTACTTCTGCCGGCCATGAATGAATTGAACAAAAAAATTGCTCAACTTGCCCGGAGATGGAAGGATATCCCCCTGCTCAGCCTGACCCATGGCCAGCCAGCCTCCCCCACCACGGTGGGTAAGGAATTGTTGGTCTTCGCCACCCGCTTATCACGCCAGATGAAAGGGCTGGATAAACAGGAAACGCTCGGTAAAATCAATGGGGCAACCGGGAATTTCAATGCTCATCACGTGGCTTATCCAAAGGTAGACTGGCAAAATTTGAGCAAAAATTTTGTTCATAATTTAGGTCTGGTCCATAATCCAGTGACCACCCAGATAGAACCCCACGACTTCCAGTCGGAGATCTGCGACGGGATCGCCCGGTTCAACACCATTCTGATAGGCCTCGACCGGGACTTGTGGATGTATATCAGCCGGGGAGTATTCAGACAAAAAACCGTCAAAGGCGAAATCGGCTCCTCCACCATGCCGCACAAGGTGAATCCCATTGATTTTGAAAACTCCGAAGGCAATCTGGGCTTGGCCAATGCCCTGCTCCGGCATTTATCCGAAAAACTGCCCATCAGCCGGATGCAAAGAGACCTGACTGACAGCACCGTTCAGCGCAATATCGGCGTGGCATGGGGGTACAGTATCCTGGCCTACAAAAGCACATTAAAGGGATTGGAAAAACTTGAGTTGAACAAAAAAGTTATTCAATGTGAACTGAATACTGCCTGGGCACTTCTGGCCGAACCGATCCAGACCGTACTGCGCAAACACGGCGTGCCGAAAGCGTATGAAAAACTCAAAGAACTTACCCGTGGCAAAGCCATCGGCCAAAAAGAGGTCCAAAAGTTCATCAAAGGACTGAAAATCCCCAAAGAGGATAAAGACCGCCTGCTGAAACTGACCCCCGAAACCTATATCGGCCTGGCGGATAAGTTTTAAAAAATAAAATAATCTGTTACACTGCGTCCTACCTATTAATTTTTTCACTATGTCCGAAACACTTCACAACCCTGATGTCATGAGTCCCGAAGAAGAAGCCGCCTGGAACGCTTTAGAACAAAAACTGGAACGCGAAAAAAGGGCAAAAGAAAGAAGAGATGCGATAAAAACTCTGAAAGCTGCCGGTGAAGAAGCTGACGGAAAAAGAAAAATCCACTAACCTTTTCGATTATGATTATCGGCCTGACCGGCCCTATGGCGTCCGGCAAAACCACCGTTGTGGATGCCCTGAAAAAACAGGGCTTTAAGCTCGTGACCTTATCCGATATCGTCCGGGAGGAATGCCGGAATCTGGGAATGGAGGAAAAACGGGAAAACCTGATGAACGCCGGCCAGATGCTGAGGCAGAAAAACGGGCCGGGGGTTTTAGCCGAGCGGGCGCTTGAAAAGATCCAGGCCTCTCCCGGAGACAAATGGGTCGTGGACGGCATCCGCAATCCCGCGGAAGTGGAAGCTTTGCGGAAACATCCGGATTTCATCCTGATCGCCAACACCGCCCCCGAAGACCTGATCGTTGAACGTATCTTCTCCCGCAAACGCGCTGACGACACACTGGATAAAGAAGCCATCCGCCAGAAACTGCGCCGGGAGATGGGCGAAGGCGAACCGCCGGATGGCCAGCAGGTGGGAAAATGCGTAAAAATGGCGGATCATGTGTTTGAAAACACCATGCCGTTTGATGAAGTTGAATCTGCTTTCAAGGAGTTGTATGATAAAATTCTAAACACGTAAAACATTTGACATTTAACCTTTGACAATTGAGCCCGGTTTTCGTTTATCGTATGTCGAGGCTCGATCGAGCTTCGTGTTACGAGTTACGATAACCGTTAGCAGTCAGGTGTCAGTTATCAAATGTAATCAAAAAAATTATGAGCGATAGCGAATACATCCGCCCTTCCAAAGATCAATACTACCTCGACCTCGCCAAAAGCGTCTGCAGCCGCGGAACCTGTACCAAAGTGGAAATGGGCGCGGTGATCATCAGGGACGATCAGGTTATATCCACCGGCTACTGCGGTGCCCCGCGCGGGACCAAAAGTTCGCATGAGCACGGTTTCTGCCTGCGCCGCCAGCTCGGCATTCCCTCCGGCCACCGGTATGAGATCTGCCGCTCCGTTCACGCGGAACAGAATGCCATCATCAACGCGGCCCGCTCAGGCACCTCCCTGCTCGGCGGAGATATGTATATCTACGGCCGGATCTACAACAAAGAAAATCAGCCGCTGAACGCCTTCCCCTGTTTCATCTGCAAAAAAATGCTGATCAACTGCGGCCTGAAGCGCGTCATATGCTCGCTGAAAGACGGGGGCTACAAAATATTCCACGTGGAGGAATGGATGAAGGAATGGACAGAAAACGACATCATCGACGATCAGTTCCAGTACGGCATGGAATTTCAGGATAACAAACCCACTGTAGGAGGGAAACCGATCAAAATCTCAACAACCCTGCAAAAGAAAATTGCTAAAAATAAGGAAACAGCGTAAAATTTTATCTGGTAAAAGCGCCTGAATCCGGCAATCACCGGATGAGCCGACGGAAGAAAACATGCGCATTGGGAATTGGCCATTGGACATTGGTCATTGCGCAGTGAGTAGAACCGCCACCAAAAATTAAGTATCAGCCTAGGTGGTAACTCTCCGATATCACATCGGAGCCGAGGCACTCAGTTATTTTCTATTTGAGTGTTTACTTAAATGAAAATTGAAAATTGAAAATTTAATAAATAAATTTTATGTTCCAACCCGTCAATCCCAAACAGTCCTTCCCCAAAATGGAAGAGGAGATCATCAAATACTGGAAGGCCAATAAGACGTTTGAAAAATCCGTTGAAAAAGGCAAAAAAGATTATGTTTTTTATGACGGCCCCCCTTTTGCCACCGGCCTGCCCCACTACGGTCATCTGCTGGCCGGCACGCTGAAAGACGTAGTCCCCCGCTACTGGACGATGCGCGGGCGCCGGATCGAGCGCAAATGGGGCTGGGACTGCCACGGACTGCCCGTGGAGAACATCGTTGAAAAAGAACTGAACCTGGGGAATAAAACCGATATTGAAAATTACGGCATCGGTAAGTTCAACGAATACTGCCGGAAGATCGTTTTAAAGTACGCGGATGAATGGAAAAAGACCGTCGAACGCATGGGGCGGTGGGTGGATATGGAAAACGACTACAAGACGATGAACCCGGAGTACATGGAATCGATCTGGTGGGTGTTTAAAAATTTATGGAACAAAGGTCTGATCTACGAGGGGAACAAAGTCGTCCCCTACTGCATCCGGTGTGCCACACCCCTCTCTAATTTTGAGACCAACCAGGGCTATCAGGACAAACAGGATCCGGCGCTGACCGTGAAATTCGAACTGGCGGACGAACCAGGCACCTATTTACTGGCCTGGACCACCACCCCCTGGACACTCCCCAGCAATCTGGCGATCGCCGTGGGTCCGGACCTGACGTATGTAAAAGTAAGGGATGTGAACGATGAGAAATATATCCTGGCGCTCGACCGCCTGCCCCATTACTACAAAGACCCGAAGGACTATGAGATCATCGAGGAATTTCTGGGCAAAAAACTGAAAGGCCGTAAGTACAGACCTTTAATGCCTTATTATGCGGATAAAAAAGAAGCAAAAGTATTCACGGTGACCCTCGGAAACTTTGTTACCCTGGAGGAAGGCACGGGATTGGTCCATATGGCCCCCTTTGGGGAGGATGATATGGAGACTCTGAAAAAAATGGACGTCGAACCTGTTTACCCGATTGACGCGGAAGGAAAATTCAATGCGGAAGTGAATGATTTTGAAGGCGATGACGTCTTCACGGCCAATCCGGAAATCATCAAAAAGCTGAAAGACGAAAAGAAGATCGTCAAACACGAGACCATCAATCACAGTTACCCGTTCTGCTGGCGATGTGAAACGCCGCTGATTTACCGGCCCATTTCCACCTGGTTTGTAAAAGTGGAGAAGATCAAGGACAAACTCCAGAAAAACAACCAGAAGATCAACTGGATGCCGGAACACCTGAAAGACGGGCGGTTCGGCAAATGGCTGGAGGGGGCAAGAGACTGGGCGATCTCCCGCAATCGTTACTGGGGAGCCCCTTTGCCCATCTGGCGCAACGTTAAAAACCCGGAGGACCTGATCGTGGTCGGCTCCATCAAAGAACTGGAAGACCTGTCAGGAAAAAAAGTCACCGACCTGCATAAACATAAGGTCGATCCCATCACGATCAAAAAAGACGGAAAGACGTACAAGCGGATCCCGGAAGTGCTGGACTGCTGGTTTGAATCCGGTTCCATGCCGTACGCCCAGCTCCATTACCCCTTTGAAAATGAGGATAAGTTTAAAGACAACTTCCCCGGTGAATTCATCGCTGAAGGACTGGATCAGACGCGGGGATGGTTTTACACCCTGCACGTGCTGAGCAACGCCATGTTCAGCAAACCCGCCTTTAAAAACGTGATCGTCAACGGCATTGTGCTGGCGGAAGACGGCATGAAGATGAGTAAGCGCCTCAACAATTACCCCGACCCCAACGAAGTCTTAAAAAATTATGGCGCCGACGCCCTGCGTTTTTACCTGATGAACTCCCCGGTCGTCAAAGCCGATGACATGCGGTTCAGCGAAAAGGGTGTAAGCGATGTGGTGCGGAACCTCATTCTGCCTGTCTGGAACGCGTACAGTTTCTTTGTGACCTATGCCAATATCGACAAATGGACACCCGATAAAGAAAAAAATCCTCCCTTTGAAGTGATGAAACGGGGGAAAAAGAAACCGGCCATCAAAAACAAGCTGGACCAATGGATCCTCCAGGAGTTGAACAAATTAATTGTTCAGGAAATCGAATACATGGAAAGTTATGATCTGCAGAAAGCCAGTAACCTGATCTACAAATTCGTAGACAACCTCACCAACTGGTACATCCGCCGTTCCCGCCGGCGTTTCTGGAAATCGGAAGATGATGATGACAAGCAGATGGCTTATCAGACCCTCTACACCGTTCTGATCAGACTCTGTCAGGTCATCGCGCCGTTTATGCCGTTTGTGAGCGAGGAGATCTACCGGAACCTGACCGGAGAGGAATCGGTGCATCTAAGTGAATATCCCGAACCAGCCGAAGACTGGATTCGCGAATCCAGTCTGCAGGAGGAAATGTTTATGGCCAAAACCATTGTCTCCCTTGGCCTGGCCGCCCGCGCGAAGGTTAAGATCAAAGTCCGCCAGCCGTTGGCCAAAATCGAAGTGGCCCTTGGAGATCAGTATGACCCGGAATTATTAGATGAACAGAAGGAGATCATCAAAGAAGAACTGAACGTAAAAGAAGTAAAATTCATCAAAGACCCTAAAAACCTCGCCACGGTCATCGCCAAACTCAATGCCAAACTATTGGGGCCTAAATACGGCAAAGACGTACAGAAGATCATTATAGAAGCGAAAGCGGGCAAATTTGAACGGTTAGAAAACGGTTCCATCAAGGTGCTTACCTTTGAGCTGACCCCGGATGAAATAGAAATCGCCTATGTAGGCAAAGACGGCGCGGATGTGGAAACTGAAGAAGGGATCCTGATCGCCCTGGACACCGACCTCACCCTTGAGTTAAAACAGGAAGGCGTCGCCCGTGATCTGGTGCGCCAGATCCAGGACCTTCGGAAAGCCGCTGATTACGATGTGGATAACCGCATCATCATCGCCCTCATCAATGCCGACCCTGATATTATTGAGTTATGGGGCGATTACATCAAAGAAGAAACCCTCGCGAATTCCATCGAAAAAGACATCAGCGACCCGGACCAGTTCAGTAAACTGGACGGCGTGGTGATCAAGGTAAAACGGTAATCGGAAAAAACACTGAAGGCGCGATTCACCAATCGCGCCGGCGAGGATACCATCTTCGCCTTCAGTGTTTTTCGTGTATAAAAAAACCACCGGGCATCGTCCAGGATTCTAAATAAAATAAAAAATCAGATTTGAAATCCCTCCTAACCCTGATAAAATAAATTTAGTTCGTAACTACTAGTTCTTATGGGTCTTCTCCGGCGTCTCATCCTCCACATCATCGCCACCGGCTCTGCGCTCTACTTTGTAGGCGTGATTTTAGAAGGTGATTTTCTGATTACAGGAGGCATAAAAGGGTATCTGATCGGTGCGGTCGCCTTCGGGCTTTTAAACAGTATCCTGAAACCTATCCTGAAACTGCTTTCTCTGCCCCTTATGATCATCACGGTGGGGTTTTTCAGCTTCGTCATCAACACCTTTCTGGTCTGGTTCGCGGAATACGCCCTGGATGTACTGCAATTTGAAGGAGTAACCGTTTTGATAGAAGGCGGTTTTTTCACCTACCTGATGGCCGGATTCCTGATCAGTCTGTTTAATATGGTGATCTCGTGGCTT
>JAFGCR010000003.1 GCA_016932495.1 Candidatus Peregrinibacteria bacterium | reverse complement strand
GGCAGGCCAAAGGCGTCCCATCCCATAGGATGAAGCACATTAAACCCCTTCATCCGCTTATAACGGCAGATGATGTCGGTGGCGGTATACCCTTCCGGATGGCCCACATGGAGGCCCGCTCCGCTGGGATACGGGAACATATCGAGCACATAGTACTTTTCCCTTTTTGCATCGACTTTAGCTTTGAAAGTTTTGTTCTTCAGCCAGTACTCCTGCCATTTTGGTTCGGTCTTTGAAGGGTCGTACATAGTAAGTAGCGAGAAACACGTTCCGAATGGAGCGTAGAGCCGTTCATTTATGACGGCTCGCAGTGCAATGAGGATAAATCGGTCTCTCTTCTGATTAACATTATTAAGTAAAAAACACCTCAGAAAGTATAATGCAAACCAGAGGGATAAAAAAGAGGTAATGGGCTTATTGCGCTAAAGGCACTGCGGCTTTTCTTTCTCGCGAAAGCATTTGACCCTGACGGCGAAGGGAGGGTAAGGCGCGCAGGCACTGATTAACCAGGCTAAGCAGGAATTCAAGCTGCTGGGAAGCGTCGCTCCGGTCCAGAATACGGTTAGCCTCTTTCGCATCTTTGGGCTGATATTTATGGAACAAGGTCAGGTTCTGGCTGGCAATCGAATCCATACGGGACTTAAAGCCCATTTTAATAAAACCCATCAGTTCCTGCCGGATCGCTTCATCGGAAGCCCCGTTTTCCGCCATCGCCACGATCTCATCTGACATAAGGCGTTCCAGTTCGCGGATCCTGCGGTAATCAATGGCCTTTTCTGAAGGATCTGCCAAAGAACCGAATTTATCCTCCTGCCTTTCCTGTTCCTTATTCAGGTCCATCGCCGCGTAATCCGGGGAAAGGGATGATAAAACCCCTTCACTCAGGGCGTAATATCCCGACATCATCAGATTCAGGATCTTCTCCACATGTCTGACTGCCTCTTCATTATAATGATCCGGATTTTCCATTAAATAATCCAGGCCCGCTTTTTTTACGTTCTCTGCCAAAATCATAATAGCCTCCTGGAGTTCACTATTGTATTCTTCCACCGCCCGGACAAAATCTTTCCCCATACCGTTACAGACATGATTTAAACGTCCTTCCGCTGCAGCGGAAAACGGCTCATCAGCCTGGCTTAACCGCGTGACAAGTCCAGCAAATTCCTGAGACGCTTTCTGGAGGCGGGGGGTATAGCTTTCCAGCTCCTCAAGCTTAAGATTCGACTGGCCGTTAAAAGTGGCTTTAATAAACATGCGCCTTCTGAAAAGAAAACGGTCTATTTCTGCCTGCATCACATCAGGGGGCAGCCCTGCCTGTCCGATGCGTTCACGCGATTCTGTCACCAGACGGACCAAACGCGGTGAAGAAGCATAGCGCTGATCCAAAGTATCCTCCTCCTGAGCGCCAAACTCATGGGCGGTTAAGCGAAATGTTTTTCCGTTTACGAACATTGAAGTTTATTTTTATTTCCGATTAATTTTACAATAATTTAAGCGATTTAGTCAATTTTTTTTAACAAAAAACCGCCCATGAAAAGCGGTCTGTTTTTTAAAAGGATAAAAAAATTATTTATTTTTCCGGATTTTCCGCACCTCCACACGCTTAACATCCTCTAAAAGTTCATGGACTACGTCCTTGCCGCCCAAACCAAACGCTAAACCGCCTGCGATAGTAAGCATAGCGATAAAACCGATAAACATCGTCTGGATAAGGATTTCAGCGATCTCCAGCTCAGAAAGCGCGGCCAGCACCGCAAATGTGACCATGGTATATTTAGCAGCCATCCCCAGGACATTGGCCGTTTTTGTTTTGGTAATACTAAGGGAAGTGGTAATAAGGTTCTGGAGCACATGACCCATACGGATGCCCACCAGCATAATGAAAATAGCGATGATCACATCCGGAATATAATTGAGGACCTGGGTTAAAAATTCGGAGATCTGTGTCAGTTTAGCGATCTTGGTCGCTTCAATAAAAAATACGAAAATCAAATACCCCTTTACGGCTTTCGCAATGACTTTAGAAGAAGTCGCTTTGATCCTGGCGCGTTCCAGAAAATGTTTTAAACCGATCTTTTCCGCCAGCCATTCGATTTTGACCTTATGGCCGAGCGCGTTAATAGCGCGGGAGGCGAGTTCCGCCAAAATCCAGCCGAACAAAAACACGGCCAGCGCCCCCAGGATATACGGGCTGAGTTCGATGGTGCGATCGATTTTAGCGTTAATAGCATTAATAACATTCGTGGTGATTTGGATGAGAAATGATTCCATAAGGTTCAAATTATCTTATAATTATACCAAATTTACCTCTAAAAAGCAATAGTGAGCCCACGTTTCCCGAAAAATGCGAAGCAGATAACGGGAGGGGTATTTTCCGGGGCGGGGCCCCAAAACAAACGGATGCTGAAAAAGCCTCCGAGGCAAAGCGGAGGAGGATTTGCAAACAATAGTTTGTTTTGGGTGGGGCGAACGATGGGGGTCGAACCCATGACCTCCAGAGCCACAATCTGGCGCTCTAACCAACTGAGCTACGTTCGCCACAAATGCGGGAGTAGTGTAACGGTTTTATTAAGAAAGCTCAAGAATTATTTTATTACCACCTCTCCGTCTTTCTCGCCGACTTTCACTTCCGCGCCGTCTTTTATCTTCCCTTCAACAATCAGCATAGCGAGCGGGTTTTCGATGCTTTGCTGGATATAACGCTTCAGCGGACGGGCGCCGTATTTCGGGTCATAACCGTTTTTGGCGAGTAATTTTTTGGCGGCCGGCGATACGCTGATAGTGATTTTGTGAACACGCAGGCGTTCCTGCATTTCAGCGACCTGTAAATCGACGATCTGGGCGATTTCTTCGATGGTGAGTGATTCAAAAATAATGATCTCATCCACGCGGTTTAAGAATTCCGGTTTAAAATGATGCCGTAACACTTCATGGACCTGATGCTCCATTTTCTGGCGGGCCTTTTGGTAGGCTTCAGCTTTTTTCTGATCGTCTTTTTCTAATTTTGCCATCATCATCTCCTCAGAAGAGGTATCGGACGCGTACTGCTGGATGATATCGCCTGCCAGATTGCTGGTCATGATGATGATCGTATTTTTAAAATCGACGGTCCGGCCTCGGCTGTCCGTTAAACGGCCGTCATCCAACACCTGCAGGAGGACGTTGAAGACTTCAGGGTGGGCTTTTTCGATCTCATCAAATAAAATCACACTATAAGGCTTCCGGCGGACGGCTTCGGTGAGCTGGCCGCCTTCCTCATGGCCGATATACCCGGGAGGCGCGCCGATCAGCCGCGCGACCGCGTGGCGCTCCATGTATTCAGACATGTCGATACGGACAATGGATTTTTCATCATTGAACATGAATTCCGCGAGCGCCTTAGCCAATTCTGTTTTACCAACCCCCGTGGGCCCCATAAAAATAAAGGAACCGATGGGTTTGTCGGGATTGCTGATGCCGGCGCGCGCCCGGCGTACCGCGTCGCTAACGGAAGTGATGGCCTTTTTCTGGCCGATGACCCGTTCCTGTAAAAGGTCTTCCATCTTCGCCAGTTTCTGAGTCTCCGTTTCCAGCATTTTGGAAACGGGAATTCCCGTCCAGCGCGACACGACCGCGGCGATATCCTCCTCGGTGACTTCCTGCTTCAGTAAAGACTTTTTTCCCTCTCTTTCTTTTAATTTTTTTTCAGATTTTTCTAAATTTTTCTGTAACTCAGGGGTCTGGCCATACCGGATTTCCGCCACTCTCTGGAGATCACCCTGCCGTTCATAACGGTCTGCCTCGACTTTCAGCTGGTCGAGCTTTTCCTGATCCGCGCGGAATGCATCGATCAGCCCTTTCTCATCCTGCCAGCGGACCTCGATGGCCTTGGCTGTTTCTTTAACATCTTCAATATCTTTATTCAGTTTTTCCAGGCGTTCTTTGCTGGCTGTGTCTTTTTCTTTTTTCAGCGCTTCGCGTTCGATCTCCATCTGCATGATCTTCCGGTGAAGCTGGTCGAGTTCCACCGGTTTGCTTTCCAGTTCGATCTTAAGGCCAGAGGTCGCTTCATCGATCAGATCGATGGCTTTATCGGGCAGGAACCGGTCGCCGATATAGCGGACAGATAAATCAACAGCCGCCAGAATCGCGGCATCAGTGATACGGACCCCATGATGGATCTCGTATTTTTCTTTGATCCCGCGCAGAATCGCGATGGTGTCTTCTTTGGTGGGCTCCAGAACCATGACCGGCTGGAAACGGCGTTCAAGCGCCGCGTCTTTTTCAATATATTTACGGTATTCCTTAATAGTAGTCGCGCCGATGGCGTGCATCTGGCCGCGCGCCAGCGCAGGCTTAAGCAGATTGGACGCATCCATCGACCCTTCCGTCGCCCCGGCCCCGACAATGGTATGGAGTTCATCCATAAATAAGATGATCTCTCCGGCCGCATCCTCGATCTCTTTTAAAACCGCTTTCAGCCGGTCTTCAAACTCCCCGCGGAATTTGGAGCCGGCCACCAGCGCCCCCAGATCCAGTGAAAGGATTTTCTTGTTTTTTAACGTATCAGGCACATCCCCGGAAACAATCCGCTGGGCCAGCCCTTCCACAATCGCTGTTTTCCCCGTGCCGGCTTCGCCGACCAGCACCGGATTGTTTTTAGTGCGGCGGCTTAAGATCTGCATGGTGCGGCGGATCTCATCATCCCGGCCGATCACCGGATCCAGTTTGCCGGCCCGCGCCTTCGCCGTAAAATCAACCGTATACTTCTGAAGCGCCTGATATTTGGATTCCGGATCCTGATCCACCACCCGGTGAGACCCGCGAAGCTCCTGCATCACATCCAGAACATCATTATAGGAAAGGGGGATTAATTTGGTTTCTTTGACGATGGCGAGCAGGATATGTTCAGTGGAAACGTATTCGTCCTGCAGGCTTTTGGCTTCGGATTGGGCGAGGTTCAGCACCTTATTCAGCTCATGGCTGATAACGATCCGCGCGTTGGTAACGGTAGGCAGTTTTTCAATATCCTCTTCAAGGCGTGTTTCCAGTTCCGCCAGATCCACATCCAGCTTATCCAGGACTGGCCGGACGATCCCCTCCTTCTGCCGGATGAGCGCGAGAAGCAGATGGCCGGTCTCTATCTGAGACTGATTGGCGTTCTGGACCATTTCCTGCGCGGCCTGCAGGGCTTCGGTGGATTTGATGGTGAATTTATCGAGATTCATTTTGAAAAAATTATTATCTTTTTGTCATTTCGAATGAAATGGAGAAATCCCTTAAAATATAATCAATTTTGAATCGGACTGAAAGGGATTTCTCGACAGGCTCGAAATGACAAAAGGTTTAGCACTCATAAGTGTAGAGTGCTAATTAATTTAGGTCAACCCTTTTTCCGCCCCTTATCCACTCCAAAAAACCAGGGGGATAAAAAGACCCTCCGATGTGCACCTCAGAGGGTCATTTTTGTTTTTGTTTTTTTCAGCAAAACATTAGGGCTTATGGCCGCGGATGGTTTTTTTTCTGAAAAACCCCGCATGCGCCTTTGCCCCGGCCTCATCTTTTAATTTCGATTCATCCACCTTAATGGAATCATCTTCCAGAGGAACGATGAGAAGCCCCTGGGATGTGTCTTTTGCGATGTAAACATTGGTATTAAAGCGCTCCCGCCATTTTTTGGGTAACGTGACCTGCCCGCGCCCGAATTCTTTAAGTATAGAAATCATGTATTGTATGAAAAACTGTATTTCGTGAATTACTATACTTTATGGAAATTAGTAAGGCAAGTAAATTTTAAAAATAACAAAAAAGCCCCGCCGATGGCGGGGCTTTTTCAAGGGGGGTTAAACAAGTTTATTCGGATCGACTTTTCCGTCCAGTTCCGCGCCATCATTGTCGTCAATGACCACATGAATGATTTTAGGCGAACCGGAATAAGTATTAAAAAAATGAATCAGCTGTTCCCGGAACCATTCAGTCGACTTTTCAATCATCTTCACATCATCCGGCGCGTCGTTATGATAAAGATCAGGACGCAATCCCATCGCTTTCCAATCCTTCATCGCCTTAATTTGTTCGAGCAACTGTTTAGGATTACCTTCTCGGGCTTCAAACAAAAACAAACGCCCAGTCGCCGGTGAAACCAGCAGCGTTAAATCAACGCCAAGGGATTCAACGGAAAAATGAATATAATCACCTTCTCTTTTTACTTCCATGTCACTAAGAAGTTCAGCGAGCCCAGACACTTCTTCCGCCGTGCAATCAACAAAGTTTTCAGAAGCACAGCCTTCTAGCGTTTCACCTTCAAGTAATGGGGACATAGTATATGGATTACCAAATAAAGGTTCCTCATTGTATAAGAAGCCTTCGGGTTTGGCAAATTTTCTTTCTTCCCTTTTTCTTTATTTATTTCTTTTTCCCTCCTGAACTTGTTTCAGGATCTAACCCACTAACCCCGTAGGAAACTAAGGGGGCGTATGCGCGCGAAAAAATCTGAAATCTAAAACGGGTAATTATACGCTGTTTTGTAAATTTTCAATCACTTTCCTTATAAGAGCGTTTGCCTCATTAATATTTTTCTGAGTGGTACCGACATGGGTCATACCGCTATCCGAATACTTACTGACAAAAGCTTCTATTTCTGATTTCAAAACAGGGTCAGCTATGACTTCCATATTAACTAAATCCAAAGTATCTATAAGTGCCTGCCACCATCCCATTTTGACTTTGTATTGAGACCCTTCACTTCCGCTCATCCATTGTTCAGGAATATCATCAGAAAAATCTTCAAGCAAATGCTGCAACCTTTTAAAGTGTTCTGATTTATCTGACTCAATATCCGATTCTCTATTTTCCGGCACTTTCATAAATAATTTTTAGAGATCAAATCTTATTCCTCCACCTCCAGCCACTCCCCACCCGTCCGTCCGAACACTTCGGGGAAGTACATCTGGTACGCAGTCGCCGGCAAGTGGTGATAGGTGCCGGGAAGCCCCGCGCGGACAAGGAAGCTGTAAGTATACACGCCTTTCGGCAGATAATCGGCAAACAGAAGCACGCGGTCGTCACGGGTCTCACGGTGGTTGAAATGCCACAGCGGATTGTCGATCCAGTAATTCTCACCCGCTTCGTTATACGCTTCCAGCTGATGCTGAAGGCTGGTATCCGCGGTATCCAGATTAAAATTAATGGCTTCCAGGCCGGCAGGCAGGCGCTCTTCCACCACTACATAATGCATGTCTTCGGGGACGATAAGGTTCAGTTCCCCGCGGTACAGTTTACCGGAGGTCATTACCTTCGCGGGCCCGTCGCCTTCGTCAAATTGGTAATACTGACGGGCGATATGAAGACCTCTTTCCTGCGGAGGCACGATCTCATTCGGCAGATAATATTTAAATTCCATATCGAACACCAGCTGACCGTCGCCGTCTTTTTCAAACTCCACCGTATTCAGGTCATCACCGGCATGAAGATCATCCAGCGGAACAAACGCGTGGAGTACTTCTGACAGATTATCGGCGTTGATCGCGCCTTTTAAAAGAGTATGGCCGTTCAGGTCCGCGCTGAATTCAAAGTCAGCGGTCAGGACATCCTGACTGTCCGCGTACTCCAGCATCGCCATCAGCATCCAGGCCGTTTCCTGTGTGTTCAGAAAAGACTGTTTCGAGGCATGCGCCAGATAGTTCACCATATTGGGAAGAATGGGATTATCCGGATTTTCACGGTTTAAGGCCATCAGCACCATGGCTGTGGTACGGCGGTCGGTATTCAGATCCCACCAATAATTCGAATCTTCTTCGAAATGGATGGTGCGGTCCTGCACGAGCTGATGGCTGGCCAGTTCTGATTTCAGCCGTTCAGTATAAGCGCCCACACTGCGCTGGCCGGCGTTGTATAAGTTTTCGAGCGTCATCAGCATCAAAGCACGGGAATATAAACGCAGGGATTCCCGTTCGTCGAATAATGACAAAGTCATGCCCGTATCGCCCTGACCGATCTCGCTCAGCACCCACAAAACAAAAGCCCGCTCATCCAAGCGGAGCACGTAAGGCCCGCTCGAAATATTCAGCTGTTTCCACAAATACTGAGCCGCCTGATTGAAATTATTGTCGCTCACCGTGAAACCGGCATCACGCGCCAGATA
Organism: Candidatus Peregrinibacteria bacterium; assembly: GCA_016932495.1. Taxonomy (GTDB): domain Bacteria; phylum Patescibacteriota; class Gracilibacteria; order UM-FILTER-43-11; family UM-FILTER-43-11; genus JAFGCR01. The sequence goes on along the minus strand of JAFGCR010000003.1, from coordinate 9,360 downwards.
CTGACTATAAAGGATATAAGAAGTGAGAAACGGATAACTGCGGATCGACCCTTCCCAAAAGCCGTACCCGCCGTCAAACCGCTGGAATTTAGAAAGCTTCTGGAGTGTTTCTTCGATAGCCGCCGCGCTTTCCTCCGCATCAAGCCCCATCAGCGCGAAAAGGTCCGCGTCCGTATCCGCGTTTTTCGCAGTGACTACAAGAAGCGGAAGAAGTTGGCTGGTCAGCTGTTCCGCGCATCCGTACGGATAATCACGGAGAGTTTCAAACGCTTTGATGAACCGGGTCGCCAGACTCCCGCCTAGCCGTACGTCCAGTCCGCCCATAGACGGTTCCACCGTATCCGGGATCAGGACTTTTTCAGTATGAAGGCTATCGGTGGTGCCATTCAGCGCCACCACTTCGGCCACGGAAAACGGATACACCGGCAAACGGTATTCCACCGTGTCTTCCCGGCTGGCAAAACGGATGGTAAGGACCGCTTCTTTAGAAACGGATTGAACCGTCACAGGCCAGTCGATGCGTTCGGTCGCGCCATCCGCCACCACAGCGCTTTTTTTAGACGGGCCTTTGATCGTAAGTCCGTCCGCGATCAGCTCCACTTTGGTCTCCGCCTCCTGGCCGGATTGATTGTGAACCAGCGCGCCAACCGTTAATACGTCCCCGCTGATGGCAAAACGCGGCAGGACCGACGTAATAGCCAGGGGCTTTTTAACCACAAAATCCTCTTTAGCCATTCCAAAGCGGTCTGTTCCGCTGGACGCCACGGCCCACATTTCCCAGGTGGTCAGATTATCGGGGGGTTCAAACGTGACCTTGGCATACCCGCCGTCATCGGTTTCGATGAGCGGATTGAAATAAGCCGTGTCTTTAAACTCCCCGCGCTGTTTATCAAACGTTTCTTCAGCCCCGCCTCCTCCGCCGCCTTTAGCGCCTTTTGCTGCCGTCACATCAATACGGTCCACATGAAGGGTCAGGTTGGTGGCCGTGCTGACCTGAAGATCGCGCGCGCCGTAAAAATAATCCAGCGGATTCTCTTTTGTATTCGCTTTAAGCGCCAGCAGACTGGCGTCCACCACCGCGAGCGATACCACCGACGGCACGGGACGGTTCTGATAGTCATAGGTATGGATCTCGATCGCGACCTCTTCACCCACCTGATAGCTTGGCTGGCCGGGTTTAAGGTCGATAAGGATCTGCTGTTCCCGCCTGCTCACGTTCAGGTTCACGATCCCCAGTTTAAAATCAGGTTTAACAAGCTCAAAATCAATCGGTTCAGCCTCTCCTTTCTGCATCGCTTTCAGCGCTTGGTCAGCCTCATCCCATTCCGCCTGAAGGGCGGCTCGTTCGGTTTCTTTTTTACCGGTCAGGATCTTATTGCGGTTCATCTCGGCTTCATCTTCCGATGTCTTAAGCGCAGCGATCTCATCATCCAGCGCCCTGATCTTGACTGACAAGGCTGCCTTCTGGTTCTGGAGGCGGAACTGATCCTGATTATCCAGGAATTGCCGGAGGGTCTTACTGATATCCTTCATCACCATCACCGTGACATACACGTTCGGGACCATTTTGTCTGTGATGGGGATCTCGATGGTGTCGGCATTGGAACGGATATCAATGACCTCGTAATGCTGAATACCGCCCCGTTCATAAGTCACGAGCGCTTTGGCGGGCTTATCCTCTGACCCATACGGGGATTTGATGAGCACGCGGGCCTTGCCGCCGACAAAATATTCAGGCTGGTCAGCCACCAGTTCCATACGGCTGTTGTTATCACTGCCCCAATTGACCCAGGATGAACTGGAGACATAAAAATTGATCTCAGACAGGATCTGATGGCTCCCTTCCGACCCTTTAGCCTGTACCGTATAGCTGCCAGCAGGCATATCCTGGCCGATCTCAAATAAAACCTTAATGGGTTCGTCTGAAGTGATGATCCCCTTTTTGTCTACAGGTTTAAGCTCCCGGACGCTTTCATCATAAAACGCGCCGTCCACCCCCTGTTTTTTCACGGTATTCCACTCCTCACGATACAGTTCAAGCGTGATCCGTTTACCCGAAACCGGTTCCGCCTCCGGAGAAACCGTGATGACTTTCAGTTCAAGCGTCTCTTCAGGCTGGACGATATAACTTTTGGAATTCAGGCCTATATAATAGGAACCCTGATGCACAATGAATGTTTCGCGGTTAGCCACGAATTCCCCGTCTTTATTCCGTACTTCCGCATTCAGGGTATAAAGGTAACTCTGTCCTCCTGAACTTGATCCGGAAACGCCTTCCTGATCAGTGGGCAGCTGAAGAGAAAGCTTCCCCTGCCTGTCCAGCACCTCATCCCCTTCGGCAACAATCTCGGTCTCAGATTCACAATAAAACCAGAAACAGCGGAAATGGGACCACGTGCCGAACGAATAATACTCCTCGCCTTTATAGCGGTCGAAAAAATACGGTTCACGCATCAGCGTCCAGTGCACTTCCCCTTCCTGGATCGCCCCGCCAAAATAGTAAGACGCCTGAATATCGGCCGGAATGGTTTCTCCCAGATAATAATCGGTCTTATTGCTGAACAGTTCGACCTGGAATTTCGGCTTCTTGTATTCTTCCACAAAGAAATTATGGTAAAAACGCTGGTCGAATTCATGGCCGACCGTCTCGGCGTACAGGTTATAACGGCCAAGCCTGGCTTTGTCGCTAAGGGCAATAGAACCATTAAACGAACCGTCGGGCAGGATGAACACTTCCTCGGACTGGATCTCGTTGTATTCAGGATCTTCCAGGACAATGCGGACTTTACGGTCTTTAGGCAGACTCAGCGACGCGTCCTGGTCCACTCGGTACAGCCCTTTGAAAAAGAGTTCATCGCCGGGTTTATAAAGAGGACGTTCCGTGTAAAGGTACAGCCGGGACTCGCCGTAACCGACCCACTGGCCGCTTACCTGATACTGCCAGGGCTGGATACCATCGCTCCAGTACTGCCCTGCCATGGACCAGCGGTCTTCGCCTTCCAGTGTCTTGCGGCCGACCACGTAAACATTGTCTTGAAAATCTCTGGTGATCTTATAAAGACCGTTGCCGTCCGTGACGCCGCGCTGGAGTTCCTGACCTTCGGAAGAAAGGATCTTGAGCTCCATCCGGCTGACCGGCTGGCCGGTCTTCAGATCCGTGGCCCATACCAGAAGGTCGGTTTCTGATTTTTTCAAAGTCAGCGTGGTGTCGCTGATGAAAAAAGTCTGGTAAAAACGAATAGGTTCCCCTTTGGAATCCGTGTACTGGCGGGAACTGATGTCGAAGAAATAGATCCCCTGGCCGAAAGTGCGGTCAAACACTTCGGTGAGATCCAGGTTAAAGAAATGAGATTCGTTCAGATCGCTTTCAATGTCGATCGTGGCGCGGAGCGGATTAAGACAATGGTATTTATACCAGTCGTAATTCTGGCTGACCCTGAAAAATTCCTGCTCACCCACTTCACACACCTTCACATTCGCCTGGCTGATATTGACTGTTTTAACCGGATAGACCGGGCCAAGGCCATCCATAAAAAATCCGAACGGATCACGCGTTAAAAGGTCTAATGCCGGCTTGCGCGGAGCAGTCTTAAAAGAAGTTTTAAAACCCTTATCGGACTCCTGACCGTTCTCATCCTTAAAGGGGGCCTTCAGCTCAAAATCATAATACGCGCTGGGCTTAAAATTATAAACGATCTCCGCGTGCCGCCCCTGATCGGAAAGGTAAACCGAAGGTTTATCCGCCGGCGCGGGCGAAAGGGAAGCGTATTCAAGCACCAGTTCTTTGGTCATCGGGGAGCTGAAATCGATCATCACATAATCCTTTTCATAATTTTGCTCTCCGCGGGCCGGCTGAAATGCCGTGATGCCCGGCCGGTCGGAGGTTTTAAAAAGCAGGGTAAAGTCTTCAGCCATAGGGCGTCCGCCATACGTTCCGCCCGCTTTGGAAGTCGCCCCCAGAAGCCCGGCCGTCACCACCAGCTTGTAATCCTGGTTAAAGCGATAGGAAAATTCCGGCTTAAAGACCAGCCGGGTCTTATCGGTTTTTCCGTTTTCATCTTCCCCGTATACGACTTCTGTGTTGAAAAAACCGTCTTCACGAAGGTTCTGGTCCGCGTCCAGGTCGTTGGAAGGATACAGCAGGACATTGTCTCCCGGCCGGATAAAATCCAGGTCCATCTCCTGATTGAAATAAAGGGTGATATCACCTCCCACAGGGAACACCTCGCTTCCTTCCGGCGGATCACTGCTGATAACGCGCGGGGCGTCGGTGGAAAGCTGCCAGATGACATCCTGTTCGGTCTGACCGCCGTCCAGCGCGGATATGCCTTTAGGTAATGTGAGAGTATAAGTGGTCCCCATGGGCCAGGCATCGGAAATGAACTGGAATGCCGTAGTGCCCACCCATCGGTACGTGCCCTTCACCGGCGGTGAGATGAGAAGTTCCGGGAACCCCTGCGACGACGCGCTTTCATCGACCGTGGTCAGCGCGCGCATGGGCCTGTCGAACATCACCGTAATGACCTGATTCGGCGGAATGATAAGGGGTTTACTTAACGGGCTGACGATTTCTTCAGCCGGTTCTTCAATCGGTTCCACGATTGGGTCCACAATTGGACTCTCAATTGGTTCTACAATAGGAAGATAAGGCGAAATAAATTTAACAAACGGCGGCCCGGTCACCATGAAACGGAACTCAATCGCCATGCCCAGTTTCTTAAGGTAAGCGCTTTTCGCGCGGGCGCTGACGGTCACACGGTAATCATCCCCGATCGCGAGCGGAGCAGCCGGCTGGTATTCCAATGTTCTGGAATCTTTCCAGTGAAACGTCCCGGAAAAGGACGGCTCCACGGAAAACGCCTTCTCCACACTGGAGCGGTTCATGGGCTGGCTGAAATGAACCGTCAGCGGCGCGTTGAAAGAGACTTTCCGAATCTCATCCGGCAGATACCCGTCATCAATAGAAGGGGCCGGAATAAAAGCATAGATGAAACCGAAAAACATAAGCGCCGTAAAGATCAAAGAACCGATGCGCCCTTTCGGAGACCCTAAAAATTTCAGGATTTTTTTAACTGTCCGTTTCATTTGGAAAAATCGTTAATAAAAGCCAAAATATGGTAGCATAAACAGGAGCAAAAAACACGATGACTTTATAAAAAATTGACAAAACTGGACACAAAGTCGATAATTCACCTCCTAATTTATTAACTTTCAGACTCATGACTCTGCCAACGTATAAAATAAGTAAATGTTTCATCCTGGCTCTTTTTTTGACAGCCCTTTTGCCTTTCGGCAGTTTCGCGGCCGAAGAAAGCGATCAGGGGACAATCGAAATCAACATCTTTAACCGGGAAGGTGAAAGAGTGGTTGGGAACTGGTATCTTCATCGCGGCATTTTACAGATGAATACGATCGTGAGGAACGGTGCCAGCGGAGAAGTGTTCAGCCAGCCCGAAGGAACTTATTTTCTGGAAGCCCAGAAAAGCAATTACTACCCTTTCCGCAGAATAGAATCGGATAATCCCCAATGGCTGACAGCGGGCGAGACCATTGTTTATAATGTGCGCTACTTTAAAACCGAAGAAGAGATGCTGGCTTATGACGAGCGGACTCCGCTGACAGCGGAAGAGGCTGCCGAACCGGCACCTGCCCCTGCGCCGGAAGCCACGGAACCACCGGCACCCAATCCGCCAGCGCCCGCATACAATCCGTACAATGACCGGACTTATATGGGGCCCGAAGGGCTTTACCCTCCCGCCGCGCCCGTTCCTGCCCCGACAGCGTTTGACCTGTCTGCCCCGCTCCAATTAGCCCAGACCGGCGCGCCTGCTTTGATGCTTCTGATCGGATCGGCCGTTTTAGGCGGATTGATTACAAGAAAAAGGAAATAATATTTCAAAACATTCCGAAGGCGCGGATGATCATCCGCGCCTTTTTTGTAATATTTAGAAAAAATCTTGACTTTATCAAAAAAATAAGTAAAATAGTAGAAAATCCTTTTTAATAAGTTGTTCCCCTCCGATAAGGGCGATGACTTCCTTTTTATAAATAAATTTCACCCACCATGCCTAAATCCATTCCCCGCTTCCTCACCTTCGATGACGTCCTGCTGGTCCCCCAGTATTCGGAGATCCTCCCGAAACAGACGAATGTGAAGACTCATCTGACAAAACGCATCAAACTGAACATCCCGCTGGTCAGTGCAGCCATGGACACCGTGACCGAACACGACCTGGCCATCGAGCTGGCGCTCTTTGGAGGCATCGGCATCATCCACAAAAACATGACCCCGGATAGGCAGGCGGAAGAAGTGGACCTGGTGAAACGCTTTGAAAACGGGTTCATCAAAAACCCGATCTGCGCCAAACCTGACAATACCATCGACGACATCTACCGCATCCGCGAAAAATACGGCTACAAGGCCGTACCCGTTACGGACACAGGCGAGGCAAACGGAAAACTGCTGGGACTTATCACCGCCAACGATTATTTTTACCACAAACATCAGGATCTCAAGGTAAAAGACCGTATGACCAAAGTGGAAAGACTGCTGGTGGCCTATGAAGGGCTGACCCTGAGCGAAGCCAATGATATTCTGGAAGAAAGCAAGCACAGCAAACTGATCATTGTGAACAATAAAAAAGAGATGAAACTGCGGGCGCTGGTCACCCGCCGGGACATTGAAAAGAACAAGCAATACCCGGATGCCTGCAAAGACGATGAAAAACGCCTGCAGGTCGGCGCCGCGGTCGGCCCGGCCGCCAATATGGAGGAGCGGGTGGAGAAACTGGTAAAAGCAGAGGTGGACGTATTGGTGGTCGACACGGCTCACGGCCACAGCAAAGGCGTGATCGATACCATCAGACACATCAAAAAACATTATAAAAAAGTAGAAGTGATCGGCGGGAACATCGCCACCAAAGAAGCGGTCCGTGATCTTGTCAAAGCCGGCGCGGACGCGGTCAAAGTCGGCATCGGTCCCGGCTCCATCTGCACCACCCGCGTGATCACCGGCATCGGCGTTCCCCAGCTCTCCGCGATAATGGAATGTGCTGAAGAAGCCAGAAAACACAAGATCCCCGTTATCGCTGATGGCGGTATCCGGTATTCCGGCGATGTGGCCAAGGCCATCGCGGCCGGCGCCGCTTCGGTCATGATCGGAAGCCTGTTCGCCGGCACCAAGGAAAGTCCTGGCGAACTCATCTACCACGAAGGCAAGACCTTTAAAGCCTATCGGGGTATGGGTTCTATGGGCGCCATGGGCGCCGGGGGCAAAGAACGGTACGGCCAGGCCGACGTGAAAGAAGAAGCCAAATTCGTTCCGGAAGGAATCGAGGGGCAGATCATCTACAAAGGCCCGGTCGCCCACGAGATCTTCCAGCTCGTCGGCGGTCTCCGTTCCTCCATGGGTTACTGCGGAAGCAAAGACATTCCCACTTTCCATCGGAAAGCCAAGTTTGTGGAAATCACGACCTCCGGTATGCACGAAAGCCATCCGCACAACATCCAGATCACCAAAGACGCGCCGAATTATAAAACGAGGCGATAGTACATTTGACATGTGACATGTGACATTTGACAACTGACATCTGACAACTGACATCTGACAACTCACTCATGACGCTTTCATTGATCATCGTCGTCATACTGGCTGCTTTTATACTGGAATTCTTTGACGCGTCCGCGGGTATGGGCTACGGAAGCCTGACCCCTATCCTCTTGCTAATGGGATTCCCGCCACTGGAAGCGATTTCCGCGGTGATCCTGACAAGCGCTGTTTTAAGCCTGTTCGCCGGCTACCTGCACCACGACTTCGACAACATAGACTTCCTGCTCAAAAAAAACATCAAAATACTCTCCATCCTGATCTCCTTCGGCATAATGGCGATCATCATCGGCGCGGCCATGGCCATCAGCATACCGGAGGACATCCTGAAAACATATATCGGCTTACTTATAATAGTGATAGGGATTTCCATCATCACCTATCACAAAAAACATGATTTTTCATGGAAGCGTCTGATCTTCTTCGGGTCGCTGGCTTCATTCAACAAAGGCATATCCGGAGAAGGTTTTGGCCCCGTACTAGCCGGCGGGCAGATCGCCTCCGGCGTGGACAGCCGGCATGCCGTGAGCATCACGGCGCTGACCGAAGGGGTGGTAAGCTCCATCGGTTTTCTGGTGTACCTGCTCATCAACGGAGCCGGCCATATGAACTGGTCCCTCATCCTGTACCTATTAATAGGAGGGGCTGTCTCCACCCCGCTCGCAGTCTGTTTCGTCAAAAAATTCCATCCCAAAAAACTAAAAAGCCTGATCGGCACCCTCAGTATTATATTGGGCCTGGCTATTCTGACAAAACTATTCTTCTGAGGTTAAAACGGGCTCTCAATTTTACGGATCGCGTTGTGCGTCACCTGTGTGTAAAGCTGGGTGGTGCGGATGTTATTGTGCCCCAACAGCGACTGCACATACCGGATGTCCGTCCCATTCTCCAAAAGATGAGTGGCAAAACTATGCCGCAAACTATGAAACGTGGCGTCTTTTATAATACCCGCCTCCTTTTTCGCCCGGCTAAAGATCTTCCCCGCCGTCCTTGTGGTCAGCCTCCCTCCCCTTTCGCTTTCAAACAGATAGTCATTCGGCCGTCTGCCCATCACCAGGCTTTCCAGTTCCCCCATCAGTTTTTCCGACACGATGGAGATCCTGTCTTTTTTCCCCTTCGCCTCCTTAATATGGATCGTCCGCTCCGCCAATGAAACATCCTTTGCCCTCAGGCTCACCACTTCACTCACCCGCAGGCCCGACCCATACGCCAGCGCCACCAGCAACCGGTGCTTCGGATTCCTGATATGATCCAGAATCCTCAGAATCTCATCCTTCGTTAAAACCACCGGCAGTTTATTGCTCCGTTTCGCGAACCTTATATTCAGCTTAAACGGACTTCTGATCACCTGATAATAATAAAAACGGATCGCGTTCAGATACACGTTCACCGTCTGCGATGAGTATCCCCTTTCCTGCTTCATCAGCAAAAAACGCCTGATCATCTCCTCATCCGGCTTTTCAAAATCCATTCTCACCCAATCCAAATACTCCCGCAGACAAAAAAGATAGTTCTTGACCGTCTTCGGGCTGTAATTCCGCAGGACCAACTCGTTTCTGGCCCGTGTTAAGGCATCTTGTGTATTCATACTACTTATCGGTTATTAATATTGATTCAAGAGAGCTTGCTAATATAAACCATTTTTTAAAAAAGTGCAAGCATTTCCGTTAACGTTTGATACCCACCCGCCTCCCTTTCTGTCGATAAATGTTGTATACCAAACAGTTCCTATAACCCCCATAAAACTGTATATT
>JAFGCR010000030.1 GCA_016932495.1 Candidatus Peregrinibacteria bacterium | reverse complement strand
TGCCTGCTGGATGCTGTCGCCACAGTACTCGACCAAACAGTATTCACTGCAGCCGTCATCGGGATCAGAGTTACCGTCATCGCATTCTTCCCCAGGCCCGCCTTCAACACCATCACCGCACTCGTTGGTTTGACAAGAGCCATCCCAATAACAGGCCGGAGCATAGCCATCACAAGTCGGCTGATCCGGAATATCCGCACAGGCAGGAACAGCAAAAGCCACTGGGGTTAAATTAGATAAAAACTGCCCCCAGTTAATAGCGGGCAATAAAAAAGTCAGCAAAAGCAGCACCATGGCACACTTTGCGACAAAGCGGTTCAATTTTTTCATTTTTTTGATAATTATATTTTTATTTACTGATATATTTTAATATAGATATAGGTATCAATGCAAAACATTTTATAAAAAATAATTGATCGGTTTCTGTTATACTGAAATCAATCATAATTAAATAACCGATGACTTCATTATCCATCTCCCGTTTCCGCGGACAGATCACTCAATTTTTTTCATGGGTGATTATCGGCTTGTTTTTGGCTACGATTGGTATTGTTGTACTGAAAATCAATTTTTCTTTTTTAATCAGCAATCCTGTTTTCAGTACCATCGAAGCCTTTCTGCATTTTAACGGAGAAGCCAATTTTGTGGCCTGGTTTTCCTCTTTGGCCTTGCTGATCTCCAGCGTGCTTCTGGCCATAATCGCCTATTCTAAAAAACAATCCGGAGATCGTTTTTACCGGCATTGGAAATGGCTGGCGATCATCTTCCTGATCATGGCCATCGATGAAACGGCACAGATCCATGAAAGCCTTGCGTTTATCCTTTCCCGCTATCTGCCCGGAGATCGTTGGTTTTTTGAGGCAAAAAACGCGTGGTTCCTGATCGGAATTCCGGTGGTGCTGATCTTTGCTTATGCCTTTTTAAAATTTTTGCTTCATCTGCCCAAAAAAACCAAACAGTTATTTTTTGTCGCGGCTCTCATTTTTGTAACAGGGGCATTGGGGTTAGAGGTCGCATCAAACTACCTGCAGAATTTACATACCCATTACTTCTGGTTCCGGATGGCGCAAAGTATGGAAGAAATATGTGAACTTTTCGGCATTGTGCTTTTCAATTACGCCCTGCTTCTTTATCTGGAAAAAGACTTGGGCTATAAACACCTGACATTTGACACTTAACGCCTGACATTTGACTTTTCATATACTGACAATTTTCCCGGAAATGTTTAAAGGATTCCTAAACGAATCCATTTTAAAGAAGGCACAGGGAAAGGGAGTGATCACAATCAAGATCCACGACATCCGCGATTACAGTGAGGATAAACATCGGAAGGTGGATGACACGCCGTACGGGGGCGGAGCGGGCATGGTGTTTACCCCCCAGCCGCTTTTTGACTGTATTGAGGCCGTGAAGAAAAAAGCGCCCAAAGCACCGGTTATTTATATGACGCCAAAAGGCCAAAGGCTTACACAAACAAAGGTGGAAAAGTTGAGTATAAAATTTACTCAACTAATCCTGCTTTGCGGCCATTATGAAGGCATTGATCAACGGGTTATTGATGCATTGGTGGACCAGGAAATCTCGATCGGTGATTATGTTTTGTCCGGCGGGGAACTGGCCGCGATGGTAATGGTGGACGCCATAAGCCGTCTGGTGCCCGGCGCGATTGGAAAAGAAGCCTCTCACGAGGAGGAGACTTTTTCGAAAAAACTCGGGCGGAAAAAAGAGTATCCGCATTACACCAAGCCCGCTGAATTCCGCGGAATGAAAGTTCCGGAAGTATTGCTTAACGGACATCACGCGGAAATTGAGAAATGGCGCAAAAATCATTGTAAATAATGACCAATTCCAATGACCAATGACCAATTTTTGAACAAATTTTTTATTCAACAAATCATCGGCGAGCTCCAAAAAAAGAACCCTTTATATATAAAGGTGAAAGTTCAGAGCAAGGCGCCGAAAACCGAGATCGCGGATCAAATGGAAGACGGAACGTATAAGATAAAAGTAGCCGCTCAGCCGGTCCGCGGCGCGGCCAACGCGGAGCTTTTAAAATTCCTAAAAAAGAACCTGGGGCTTTCCGATAGCCAGATCGTCAGCGGGGGGCGGGACAGTGTGAAGCTGATCCGGCTGACCGCTTAGCTATTCATCCAGTTTTCCGGATTCCTCAAAGAAGAACTGGTCAGTGAAACCGGCAATATAATCCACGACCGTCTGGCACATGCTGACAGGATATCCCAGACTCATTTTCGCATAATAATCATGCATATCCCGACCGTCCATATACCCCGCAACGATCTGGCAACCAGGGTGTTTATAGGTATACCTTAATGCTTTTAAATATTTCCGGAATAAATAATTCATCCGCTCCTGCAGATTGCCCGCGTGTTTCGCGATACGGGGATCCTGTGCTTCTGCTTCCACCCAGGAATTCACTTTATAGTAATACTTATATAAAAAATCCCGTTTGAGTTTCTGCAGAGCATCAGCGACTTTTTCGCTATAGCAGAGATGACCCTGTCCATAACTATGCACCACCAGATCGGATAATAAGGTATGGATGATATCCGAACCATTATTGCCTAACACCTGGACTATTTCCGGTGGAATATGTTTGCGCTCAACGACTCCTAAACTGATCAGGTCTTCCAGGTCTTCCCCCACATACTGCAGGACATCGACCATCATGATTATCCCCCCTTCCATCGTTACCGGCGTGATCGTGACCCCCTTTTCCTTATCCCCATCCCCCTTATGGACTCTGTTAATTATTTGAGCTACAGCGATTTTAATTTCACCGTCATTCGCGTCACGCAAATCCCCTGCAAAATCCAACAATGCCGACGCTTCTATGATCCTCTGCCGGTATCCTTTAATATCCTCTTCGATGGCTTCACCTTTGATACCCAGCCTCGGCTTTACTCTGTAAACGTCCTTTTCTCCGTCATGCGATATAATACCATGCCGCACATGATTGGTCAGATTCAGGCCGGCCGCAGGAAATCCCCTTCTGCTTTCTATACGGTCCACGACATTAAGGCCCTGAATATTATGCTTAAACATGCCGAGGATTTTCAGCAGATTCTGCCGGTCCTCACCCAGTAATTCCAGCAATTCCCTGACCTCCCCGTCTTCATTTTTAGCTTTTGCCAGCGCTGAAAACAGTGCGGTGGTAAGAAGCACTTCGCCCTGATGGCCCAGCGGCGGATGGCCCAGGTCATGTCCGCGGCCGATCGCCTCTGTTAAATCCTCGTTCATCCCAAGCTCGCGCGCAATGGAACGAGCTGTCTGGGAAACGCGGTCCGTATGAATGCCCCTGTTGGTGATGTGCGCTCGCTGAGGAATCGGGATCATCTGGGTCTTCCCCCACATCCGTTCAGACGCCTTGCTGTATACGATCCGCTCACAGTCTTCACGGAAAGGATCACGAGCATACTCGTAACCATAAGCGGTCCGGCGCGGTTCATCCGGCCCATGAGGGCGTTCGGCCTCCGCGTTACTGGTGGCATATTCAGACGGATTTTTTTCCTTTCCAAGATTGCGGGCTCCGATTTCTCTGCAGATATCTTTAATCTCCCCAGCGGTCAGTTCATCGCTGCGGATGTCATCAGGTTTCTTAAGGGGCATGTTTATCCAAATTAGATGGCAAAGGAGGTCATTTTATATACTATTTTGTATTTTGTCAAATCTAAACCCTCCTTGCCAGCACTGCGCTTTTTAGGTATCTTTTCTGACGAACGCTGATTACTCGCTTAGTCCTTAGTTCTTAGTCCTTTTATAATGATCGACCTTAAAGCGCTCCGTGAAAACCAGGAGCTATATGCCAAAGGCTTTGCCAAAAAACAGGTGGATGTGGATATTCCGGCGGTTCTGAAACTGGATGAGGAGTACCGGGACCTTCTTCAGAAAGTGGAAAATTTCCGCGCTGAAAAAAACGCGGTTTCCAAACAGATCCCCACGCTTCCGCCGGATCAGCGCCAGAGCAAGATCGCGGAAATGAAAACGCTGGACAGCCAGCTGGATAAAACCGAAGAAGAGTTGAACAAATTATTTGTTCAACTTAAAGCGCTGACCGATCAGCTCCCCAATCCCCCGCACGAAAGCGTGCCGGAAGGCAAAGATGAAAACGAGAATGAGGTCGTACGGACTGTGGGGAAGAAACCGACCTTTTCCTTTACGCCGAAAGACCATCTGGAACTGGGCGCGCTTCTCGATCTGATCGATACGGAAACCGCCGCCAAGGTGAGCGGGGCGCGTTTTTATTACCTTAAAAACGAGGCGGTTTTGCTGGAATTCGCGCTCATCCAATGGCTGCTCCAGAAATACGTCAGCAAAGGCTTTACGCCGGTCACTGTCCCGATGCTCGTTAAAGAAGAGATGATGTACGCCACCGGCTTTTTCCCGGCAGACCGGAATGAGATCTATTCCGTCAATCCTGACGACGACAATCTGTTTCTGGTCGGCACCTCAGAAGTGCCGCTGTCGGGCCTGCATATGTTTAAAGCTCTCAGGGCGGAAGAATTGCCCAAACGGTATGTTGGTTTTTCCAGCTGTTTCCGGCGCGAGGCCGGCAGTTACGGCAAAGACACACGGGGAATTCTGCGGGTCCATCAATTCGATAAACTCGAAATGTTTTCCTTCTGTCATCCGGAAAAATCCTGGGAAGAACATGAATTTCTGCTCAGCATTGAAGAGGAGATTCTGCAGGAGCTGAAACTCCCCTATCAGGTGGTGAATATCTGCGGCGGAGACCTGGGCGCACCCGCGGCCAAAAAGTATGACTGTGAGGTATGGATCCCGACTCAGAAAAAATACCGGGAACTGACGTCCTGCTCCAACTGCACGGATTTTCAGGCCCGGCGGGGCGGCATCCGGTTTAAAGATGAGGACGGTACCCATCTTTTGCACACGCTAAACGGAACGGCTATGGCTTCCACCCGCACACTTATCGCGCTTCTGGAAAACAACCAGAAAAAAGACGGAACCGTGACAGTACCGGAAGTATTACGTCCTTTTATGGGAGGGCTGAAAGAGATTAAACCTAAAGACTAGGAATCAGCTGTATTTTAAATAATTGTGAAAACTTGGAAACCTGAAAGCTCTTTTCCCTGAATAAAACAAATAACAAAAAGTTTTCAAGTTTGTCGGCATTACTGTTGATCTGGCAGAGAAGGTAAAAATAGCAAAAATGTACGTCAAATTTTCAAGTTTTCAATTGAATTCCAGACAAAAAATAAGGTAAAGTTAATAAGCGACTAAACCATCAAAAATATGCCACAAATGCCTCCCCAGCCTCCCCATCAGCATCCCCAGTTCCAGCCTCCACGGCGGAGCAATAGTTTAGGGTATGTTCTTCTGATCGCCCTGATCTTAACGGTGGTCTATTATCTTTTCAATCCTCAGGGGGCCACGGAAGACAAGCGAGCGGAGGAGATCCCGATCAGCCAGATGGTCGCCTATTACCAGGATCAGCGTTTTTCGGAACTCGAGATCAAAAACAGCAAGATCTACGCGACTGACAAGAACAAAAAAACGTATTACGCGGTCCGGCCGGAAGGTGAAAGCCTGAAGGACCTGGGTTTCAGCGACCCTGAGAATCCTACCGAGATCAAAGCTATCAGCACCGAAGCGGCCGCCTTCTGGCTGAATGTGATCTCCGGCTGGCTGCCGATCATCCTGTTTATCGCCCTGATCGTCTTTATGGCTAAACAGCTGGGCAAGGGGGCAAACAGCGCGTTTTCCTTCGGCAAATCCCAGGCACGCGTTTACTCGGGCAACGGCAAAAAAAAGACGACCTTTAAAGACGTGGCCGGTATGGAAGAATCCAAAGAGGAGTTGGTGGAAGTGGTGGACTTTTTAAAAAACCCGAAAAAATACACCAAAATGGGTGCTAAGATCCCCCGCGGGGTCATGCTGGTCGGCGCGCCCGGCACCGGGAAGACCTTACTTGCACGGGCCGTAGCCGGCGAAGCCAACGTTCCTTTCTTCAGCATTTCCGGTTCCGAATTTGTCGAGATGTTTGTGGGCGTGGGCGCCAGCCGTGTGCGCGACCTTTTTCAGAAAGCCAAACGCAACGCCCCCTGTATTATTTTCATTGACGAGATCGATGCGGTCGGCCGTCAGCGCGGATTCGGCCTGGGCGGCGGGCATGATGAACGGGAACAGACCTTAAACCAGATTCTGACGGAAATGGACGGATTTGAGAAAGAGACCAACGTCATCGTGATGGCCGCTACCAACCGGCCCGATATTTTAGATGTGGCACTGACCCGCCCCGGCCGTTTTGACCGCCGCGTGATCATCGACATGCCCAACCTGAATGAACGGGAAGATATCCTGAAGGTCCATGTGCGTGATAAACCTATGGATAAGAAAACGGACTTAAGAAAAATCGCTCAGCAAACACCGGGATTCTCCGGAGCGGACCTGGAGAACCTGGTCAATGAAGCCGCGCTTCTGGCCGGCAAGAAAAACCGGAAATCCGTCAGCCAACAGGACCTTGAAATGGCGGTGGAAAAGGTGGGACTGGGGCCGGAAAAGAAATCCCGCCGGCTTTCCGAAGAAGAAAAAAAGATCACTGCCTACCACGAAGTGGGCCATGCGCTGGTGGGCAAACTTCTGCCTAAATGCGATCCGATCCACAAAGTCACCATCATCCCCCGCGGAATGGCGCTGGGCGTGACCTGGGCCATGCCGGAAGAGGATGTGCACTTAAAATCCGTTTCTAAATTCAAAGATGAGATATGCTCTCTGCTCGGCGGTTATGTGGCGGAAAAGGTCTTTTTCGGCGAAGTGACGACGGGCGCCAGCAGCGACCTTCAGCGCGCCACCACGATCGCCCGCGCCATGGTCACGGATTATGGCATGAGCCCCGAACTGGGCCTGATGATCTTCGGGGATAAAAGCACCGGGAATTTTATGGGGACAGATGTAGGTTTTTCTAAAAATTACAGCGAGGAAATGGCCGCCAAGATCGATGAAGCCATCGGCAAGATTATCAAAGAGGCTGAACAGCGGACCACTAAGCTCATCGAAGGCAATAAGCCCCTGATGGACAAAATCGCCGCCGCCCTCCTGAAAAAGGAAGTGCTAAACAAAGAGGAATTTGATAAATTCTTTTCAAAAACCAAGAAGGCTAAAAAATAACCCATCGTGACTCGTGATTCGTGACTCGTGAGTTTATCGGACACGAGACACAAGACACGAGACACGAATCACAATATGAAACACGTTCAGATCAAACCGCCCACTCATGTCATTCCCGCCTCGAAAGAGGTGGAGGTGAGTGATGCCAGCGCGCTTTCCCAGTCTCCGGAAGGCTTCGGGCAATTGCCCATCGATATCCTGGAAAATGAAAAAGAGATCCTGGTCATCACGCCGATTGCCGGAGTCGATTTGGATAAGACGGAAGTCATCGTGACGAATGACGTCCTCACCATACGGGGTGAGCGTCAGACGGATCTGAGTGATTTTGATTTTAAAAAACGGGATTACTACGTTCAGGAATGTTTCTGGGGGCGGTTCAGCCGGTCGGTCATCCTGCCTGCCAATGTGGATTCCCAGAAGATCGAAGCTACCCAAAAAGACCATGTGCTTTATATCCGGATCCCGAAACGAAGCGCTATTCGGATGAGGATTGTGAAAATTAAAAGCTAGTGAGAATGAGTAGTACGTAGTCTATAGCCACTACTCACTACGTACTACTCACTACAACCTGATTATTATGAAGATAAGAAAAGCCGTCCTGCCTGTCGCGGGTATGGGCACCCGATTTCTGCCGGCCACCAAAGTCGTCCCCAAAGAACTGCTTCCCATTGTAGATAAGCCGGTCATCCAGTATTTGGTGGAAGAAGCGGTTTTAAGCGGGATCGAAGAGGTCATTTTTGTCATCTCCAAGGGAAAGGAGCTCATTAAAGACCACTTTTCTCATCACCCTGAACTCGAGATTTTTTTGGAGGAAAAAGGAAGACAGGACCTGCTGGAAAAAGTGAGGCCAATCCACAAGACTGCCCAGTTCACCTTTGTCTATCAGAACAAACCCCTGGGAGACGGTCATGCCATCCTGATGGCGGAAGAAGCGGTGGGCAATGAGCCCTTCCTGGTGCTTTTCGGGGACGATATTGTCAAAAGCGATATCCCGGCCGCCAAACAGCTTATCGATCATTTTAAAGGGGAAAGCGTGCTGGCCGTAGAACGGATCCCGAAAGAAAAAAGCGAGCTGTACGGCATCATCAAACCCGGCAGACAGCAGGGCCGGCTCTATGAGGTGCTGGGCATGATAGAAAAACCCCGCCCTGAAGAGGCGCCGAGCGACCTCGGCATTATCGGCAAATATGTGTGCCCGCCGGAGATCTTCGATGCCCTAAAAAAAGCGGGGAACGGAAAGGGCGGTGAAAAACGGCTGATCGACGGTTTTATAAAACTGCAGGAAGATCAGAAAATCTGGGCGGTGGAAATCGAAGGAGAGCGTTTTGATACCGGTCATCCGGGCGGCCTGGCGGCGGCTGCGAATGCTTTCTTATAATTAGGTATAGGCTTGCCCTGAGGTATTTTATATGGTAAAAAGATACCCTTTTTTAATATGTCTATGGAATCACCTGGCAAACTCGACAAACAGGATATTTCTCCTGAATTGATTGAAGTCTTAAAAAGAATGAGGCGCTGGCTTGAGCCGCTTTTACATATGCCTGCAGGGATTCCTGGTGAAATTATTTCGGGACCGCCATTAAAAGCTAAATGTCAGATCGCGTGGTTCAACAATATATCCGGCATTACCAGCCAACTGACCCATTATATCCCCGATGAACTGAAAACTGAGGAATTCCGAAGGCGTGTATCGGAAGCAGATCAATTGACCTACGATCTTCAGATGCGGGTCACGGATCCGGAAACCGAACGGCGGCTGACGACACTGGAAGACATCAGGAAAGGTGAAGAATTAATCCAGTATTTTCTGGAAAAAATCGACCGGCTTCTGCTCCCTGTCCGGTTGCGACAATACAGAGATAGAATGCAGTCTCTTTTGGATGATTTTATTGATGAGATACCTGAAACATTCGTTGCGACGGGAGGCGTTAAATACAAATGCCAATGGAATTGGTTTCAAGGTTTAGTTGCTGATACACAAGGTTTCGATTGCGACCTTCCTAAGGAGTTGAAAAGTGAAGAATTTAAGCGTAAAACCAATGAGGTCTTAAGACTCATCCGATCCCTGCATGACAGAGAGCCCGATCCTGATCCTAAATTTTGTGGCCAGGCAAGAACCCTGCCGGAAGACATTGAAAAAGCCAATGAACTGCTTCGTTTTTTTATCGGGGAAATCGACCGGCTTCTGGCCAAAACGCCGTAAAAATTATAATTAAACGACGTTTGTGTAAAATCGTCTCTGTTTTTTTGGTATAATAACCTTGAGAATCAGAGTAAAATAAGGTATACTGAAGTAACAACTTAATTCATTTAAATATGCTGTCTGATCCTGATGAATCCAAATATCCGGCCCATATCCTCGACGCGCTGGAAAACATTGAAACGCTCAAACTGAGCGGGGAACATGAAAAATCCATCAGCGCCGCTGAAAAGCTTCTGATCGAAGACCCAAACTGTGTGGCCGCTTTAGAGGAGATCGCCGATAATTATGTCAGCCTCGATCAGTTCGACCGGGCGGAAAAGGCAGCCATACGGGCTCTTAAGCTGGATAAAGAAAGTTATACCGGGCATTATATTCTCGGCTTTTTAGTCTCCCATCAGCAAAAATGGGAACAGGCGGTCGAGCACTTAAAAAAAGCCAACGCCCTTCACCCTAATAATCCTGAGATCCTCCGCTGCCTGGGCTGGTCCACTTTCAATACCGGTAAACGCACCCAGGGCATCATCGTTCTGGAGCGTGCGCTCAACCTTGACCCCGACAACAGCCTTACCTTATGCGATCTGGGCATCTGCTATCTGCAGACCAAGAATTTCAATAAAGCGGTCGAGCTGTTAAAAAAAGCGATGGAGATCGACCCCGACAACAAACGCATCCAGGAATGCTATCAGGCAGCCAAAGGATTCAGCGAACGTTATTCCACCCTGTCCTTTCCTGCTAAAAAACGGACCCCGCAGCGGAAATCATTTAACTAAACATTTGACAATTGACACCTGACATTTGACAATTGACTTGTTTTTTAGATGTTAAATGTCAAAGGTCACATGTCAAAGGTTGTTAAAGTAATGGGCTTCGGCACGTTCGACGGGATCCACGAGGGTCATCTGGATTTTTTCCGGCAGCTTAAAGCACTTGGGGATAAGGTCTATATTGTGGTCGCGCGCGATTCCAATGTCGAGCGGATGAAATGCCGTCCGCCCAAACACAAAGAACGGGAACGGTATGAAGCGCTCAGTAAGATCAAATTCATCGATAAAGTCCTTCTGGGGCATAAGGATAATTTTTACCAATGTATCATCGACCATAAGCCGGATGTGATCGGCCTGGGATATGACCAAAAAGCGGATACCCAAATCCTGAAACTGAAATTTCCCCACATCCGGGTAGTCCGTTTAAAACCGTATCAGCCGGAAAAATATAAATCGAGTCTCCTTAAATAAATTTTAAATAAAATAATAACCATTCACTCTGAAGGCGCGGATAATAATCCGCGCCGGCGCGATTGCGAAATCGCGCCTTCAGAAAAATTGAATTATTTAAAATTTATAATTAATCGGAATTAAGGTATAATCGAATCAACATAAAAAATAAAACCAAATGGGGCTTTTAGGGTCTAAAAAAGATGGCTTCAAAAAAAGGTGGATCGGGTTCGGCCGTATGCTTAAAAACGGGTGGCATAATTTAATGCGCAACAAACTCCTTACGGTAGCCACCACCCTTATCATCGCCCTGATGTTTTTTGTGTTTAACCTGATCCTGGCTTTAAGCTACGCCAGCGATTCGGTAATCCAGGCAGTGGGCAAAAAAGTGGATATCCGGGTCGAGATCCTGCCGGGAGTGGAAAATTACAGTATCCAAACTCTTGTTAATCGCTTAAGGCAGTCACCCGATGTGAGTGACGTGATTTACATCAGTAAAGCCGAAGCGCTTCAGAGTTTCGGCCAAAAGTATCCCAATGTGATCGCCTTTCTGGAGCGGAACAGCCTCCAGAATCCCCTGCCCGACGTGGTGCGGATCGTGGGGCGTGATGTGGGCGCGAATGACCGGATCATCGCGTTTCTGGAAAATAATGAGTTCTCCCGTATCGTCAATCAGGAAAAAGTAAAAAGCGACACGGAGCAAAAAAGCCGGAATGAGAAAATCCTGAACATCACCCAGTTCATCCGGGGAATCGGTTTCTGGCTGAATCTGATTTTCGCGGTCGTAGCCGTGCTGATCATTTTAAACAGCATCAACCTGAGCATCCACACCCATCGCCACGAGATCAATATCATGCGGCTGGTGGGCGCCAACACCGGTTACATCCGCGGAGGTTTTCTGTTTGAAGGGGTCATGTACGCGGTCTTCGCCCTACTCCTGAGCACCATCCTTTCCCAGCTGACTTTGCTTTATTTGAGCAAAAATCTGCTCGGTGTCATCAGCAATGAAAGCCTGCTGGTGGGCTTAGATGCCATCCTGCTCCATTTTGAAGACAACTTCTGGTTCACGTTCGGCTGGCAGTTTGTCGGGGTAGTATTAGTGGGCTTAGTGAGTAGCTTTATGGCGATCGAACTTTATTTAAGAAAAAGATTCTCTTTTTAGCGTCTCGTGCCTAGTGACTCGTGACTTGCGAGACACAAGACACGAGACCGGGAAACGATTATGAAAAAACAAATCAAAACTACCGGTATTGTCATCCGCAAATGTGATTTCGGCGAAGCGGACCGGATTGTGACCGTACTGACGGATGATTACGGCAAAATAGACCTTTTAGCCAAAGGGGCACGGCGGCTCAAAAGCAAATTCTGCGGGCGGCTGGAACTTTTTAATGAAATCGATCTGAGCGGTTCTGCAGGGCGGGAACTCCATTATCTGGATGAGGCGGATCTGATCAAAGCCTATCCGGAAGAAAAAAACGTTGGACGGCACCGCATTCTTTTCTATCTGGCCGAGCTCACCAACCGCCTGATCCCGTCCGGCCAGCAGGCTGAAGGGGCTTACCCCCTGCTCCAAGAAACCCTTTACCATCTTCAAAAAACCGACCGGCTGGAAACCATCCTCCATGCCTATCTCATCAAACTTCTAACCTTCACCGGGTTTTTGTCCCCCTGGAATAAATGCGGTATCTGCGATGCTTCTTTGAATCTGGACGATCCGATCTGCCTGCATGCCACCGACGGCCACCTGCTCTGCCCCGACTGCCAGTCGCCCGCCGACCGGCCGCTTTCCGTTCCGCTAATTAAATGGGTGAATTTTATGCAGCAGTATCCTCTGCCAGATACCCTGAGAGTGAGCGTAAAAGAAGAGGACAGTCAGTCTGTCTGGATCTGGCTGCAGAGTATTTTAGAGAACCTCTTAAGCAGCCCGCTGAAATCGGAGGCGTTTCTGAAGGCTTAATACAATGAAAAAAGCATTAATTATCATCATCGCGACACTCCTGCTTGCTGCTGGCGGATTGTATTTATACAAAACTTACCATCAGCCGTTCAAACTCCCCACGCGCACGGATTATGATAAACGGGAAGTAACCGAAAGAGGCAGAGAGCTCGGCTGGGTTTTAGGTGAAGTTCTGATTGAGTTCGATGACAATAAGATTAATCTCGATATCGAAGCCGACGCCAAAAAAGCCTTGCAACTGGTTAAACAAGCTTCCGATGAACTCGCCCCCATTGTCGTCCGAGAAATGGTCGATGCCGGCATGTTGCCGCCGGATTATGATCTGAAAGAAGATCTCATCACATTCGGACGGACGATCGGCCCGAATGGCGCTGTGCTGACTGTTGCCATTGATGAGTCGGAAGATATTATTTCTGAAGCGCTTAAAAAATATGACGGCGTTGAAGACGCGTCGCCCAACTATATCGGTTCGTTTTTTTGAGATAAAAAACAGTTTGCATTTTCATGACAATTTGCTAAACTTTTTTCGCTATTTGAAATAAGCGGGTGTAGCTCAGTTGGCTAGAGCGTCTCCTTGCCATGGAGAAGGTCGAGGGTTCGAGCCCCTTCACCCGCTCCAAGAACCCTCCGGGGTTTTTGCGGGTATAGTATATCGGTATTATGCAGCCTTCCCAAGGCTGAGAGACGGGTTCGACTCCCGTTACCCGCTCCAAAAAATTATGAAGATTAAAAAATATCTTAAATCATTGGGCTGGCCATTTTTATTCGCAGTTTCAACATTGGTTATCCTTTTTATTCTTGGTGAATTTGCTGTGGATTATATAGATCCTGTATCCGGATCACCCGTTGTAGGTACTCCGTCAAGACCGTGGTGGGCGAACGGAATTCCATTTACCTATCTTGAAAAGTCAGGAGACTGTCCGTCGGGCTGTGGCCGGGCTGTGTTATCAACTTATTTATTGGCAAATTTGGCCGCACTCACAATCGCTTACAAACTCTTGATCCTGTTAACAAAAAAACTTATTAAGAAGTTATCAGATTATCTCCAATAATAAGCCCCCTTCGTCTTAATCTAAACTCTCAAAAAACTGCCAGATGGCCGCGCCGGCCCCGTCCGGCCAGGTGTGGGGGTAATAAGCGCCGCCGTATTCAGTGTCATCGTTATGCGGACACCAGACTGTCGGGGCGATAGTATTGCAGTTCTGGTACGCCACGCAGTTATAGCCGTTCGGCGCGCTTGCCACAGTGTTTAAACTGCATTGGTTCTGGCTGACCAGCTGGTTACGCGCCATCTCCCCCTGGCTGAAGGCGGTCAGGTTGTCTTTGGGATTATGCATCACGAGCGCCGCCACCGGGCCGGTGCAGTTGTTGATGGTGGTGCCTCCGCCCACACTGCCGATGGCGCGGATCACATTTCCGCGGGCGCAGGAAAGCGAATTGGTGAACCAGGCTCCAAGTGAGTGGCCGACCACATACACATGGTCCGTGTCGATGCAGTAATTATTGGAAAATTCCTCCAGCAGCTGGTCAAACAATTCAAAATCACGCAATTGATCTGACCGGTCTCCAGGGTTACTCCAGCTACGGGACGGCCCTGCTTCCGGGAGTCCTGCCGGGTAGATAAAAATCGCTTTTCCCTTCGAGGCCTCTTCCACATTGTAATACGTGCGCACCATGGTATTGGGATTGGTGCGGCCATGGAAGGCAAAGACCAGATCGATGGGTATGTCTTTTTTGTAGCCGGAAGGAATCACCGTGATGTAATGGCGGATGAGCCCATCTACCACCGAACTAGTCGGAGTGGGGGCGGGAGGTGTTTTTCCGCATCCAGGCGACCGACTGTCGTGGACACCGGTGAATTTTTTGATGTTTTCCTTGTCCAGCATCAGCTGGTGGATGAGGTAAGCCATCTCACCACGGGTCATGTTCTTCTGGGGCAGAACGCTGTAACGGGAAAAAATATTGTTATCGTGCGCAAAATCGATGTATTTCTGATACCAGGGGTTACTGGCAGAACCGACGCTCACCGGGAAACTTTCGATTCCCATTTTCAATGCCTCGGCCATGTTCACGTTCTGATCCGGCCGGAACCGGCCGTCTGAGTACCCTTCTATGATCCCCTCCTCTTTGGCCAGACAGACATATTTGGCGTACCAGTCTCCGCGCACATCCGGAAAACAGTTCAGCCGGTGGCCGATCTCCCCTTCATAACTGGCTTCCAGAATAATCTTCATGATCTCGGCGCGATTGATCTCGCGATCCGGCCCGAAACTGCCGTCAGGATAACCCTGCACCACCCCGCGGTTATACAAAAACTCGATGCTTTCTTCGTACGGATAGCCTTCGGCGTCTGAAAAAATCACCTGCGCTTCCCCTGTTTCAGCCGGCCATCCCAGGGTCACCAAAAAAACGAGAAAGGCTGTCAGGGTGCTTTTGAGCTTTGAGCGATTCATCATGATAACGAATTTTTAAGTGACTAATGACCAGCGCTGCAGAGACCAGCTCTGGTTATTAGTTTAAAACGGATGAATCCGGAAAACGTTACACTATTCCTGTGGAATACGGCTGAGCTGGCAGATGAGGTCCCAGTTGTCATCCGGGGCGGAGCGGTTGTAATTTTTTAACCCGCACGCCTGGCACACATGGATAATCCGGACGCCTTTTTTCTTATTGATCTCGATCCCCACCGGCTTCATCAATCCCTGGCATTCCGACAGGCGATCGCCGGGCACATCCAAATCCACATGCAGAGACCACAGGCAGTACGGGCAGTGGTTCCGGCAGCTGCCTTCGGGGTGGGGTTTGACGTCCATCTTACATTTCAGGCAGGTGAAGCCTTCATTGATGGTGATGGGGTTTTTTCTTGTTTGCATAGTTTCGTATTGACATCGTATTGACTTCGGATGGACTTCAGATGGACTAGTCAATTCGATGTCTATCCGATATCTATTCGAAGTCCATTCGGCTAGCTCCACATTTTCTCCATATATTCCTCCACACAACGGTGGGTATTAAAATAAGCGCCCAGGGCAATGGCGTGCTTCATGCGTTCCATCCATTCATCTTTCCGGTTGTAATAACAGTCGATCACGTCTTCCAGCGCGTTATAAAGCGCGTCAGCATCCACCCTGTCTTCACGGGGCTGGATGATTGCGGAAGGCTCCTGGCCAAACGCCCATCCGCTTTTCGGATCCTGTTCATATCCCTCGATCCACCAGCCATCTAAAATCGACAGATTGAGGGCGGCGTTTAACGCGGCTTTCATCCCGCTGGTCCCGCTGGCTTCCATGGGAGGCTGGGGATTATTGAGCCACACATCCGTTCCCCGTACCAGATACTGGGCCGTGGCCAGATTGTAATCCGAACAAATAGCCACTTTGACCTGCCCCCGCAGGCTATGCCCGTAATGGCTCAGCTGGTTTAAGATCTCCATGGCATAGTGGTTGTCGGGATGATACGGGCCGGCAAAGACCAGCTGGAGTTTTTCATACCCCAGATCACGCAGGCGCTCCAGATCGTTAAAGATCAGAAGTGGTCTTTTGTATGACACAAACCGCCGCGCGAACGTGATGGTGAGGGTATCCATATCAAACAGGTCGCCGTCCTCCAGTCCGGCAGACGGAATCGGGAAAAAATCGGGATTGTTGTTGATGTGGTCGATCAGCACCTTTTTGCCCGTATTGTGGGCTTCCAAAAGCGCCTGGTCCGGCAGTTTGACGGCTTCTTTCAGTTTTCCAGGATCCTGTACCCAGCCGGGCAGTTCTTTATCAAAAAGTTTAGCCATACTCTGGCCGGCCCACGTTTTAACATGGATGCCGTTGGTGACCGCCTGAAACGTGTACTCCGGGAACATCTGATTGCAGACCTGCGCGTGTTTGCGGGCCACCCCGTTTACTTTACGGCTTAATGATAAAGCCAGCCGGGTCATATTGAGGTCGTCATTGCCGGCGAGTTTTTTGATGTGCCATGGCACCTTCTGCCCCAGCACCTGATGGACTAGTTTGTAATCAAAGTGGTCATGGCCGGCGGGCACCGGCGTATGAGTGGTAAACGCGCACAGTTTTCTGACCGGCTCATCAATAAACTCATTTTCTTTTAAAAGTGACAGGGTAAGAAGAGCCGCGTGACCTTCATTCATATGAAAGGTCTCAATATCATTGAGTCCCAGTTCCCTCAGCATCCGCACGCCCCCGATGCCTAAAATCGCTTCCTGACACAGACGGGTGTAGCGGTCCGACGCGTACAGGTCTTTGGTGATGTCCCTGTCCCAGCGCTTATTTTCCGGAAAATTCGTGTCTAAAAAATAGACGGACACTTTCCCTTTTTCGCCCTGCAGAACATATTCCCAGACGCCGATGGTGACCAAGCGGTCTTCGATATGCATCTGAACGGTTTCCGGACGTTTTTTAAATTCCTGCCCCGGCTTAAACGCATACTGGGAGTCTTCGCTGACATGGTACATCAGGCTCACTCCGCATACGGGCGCAGCCAGGTCCGCGCAGGATTTTAAAATATCCGCAGCCAGCACTCCCAGCCCGCCCGCGTAATTGGGCATCTCGGACTTCAGGGCGATCTCCATGCTGAAATATGCTATTTTCACACTGTTGGATGACGTAGCTGTTTTGATTTCTTTTGGCATAAAACTCGAAATTCTAAATTCGAAATTCGAAATAAATTCTAAACTCAAATGACAAATGTTCCAAACGTTTTGTGAATCTGAACTTTGAACATTTGATATTATTTCGGATTTCGTGCTTCGGATTTAGAATTTCATTTCAAATTCAAACATTGAATTTGAAATGCATCACATCCCCGTCCTGCACCACATATTCTTTTCCTTCCATGCGCAGTTTTCCTTTGTCGCGGGCTTCCTGTTCCCCTTTACAGGCCACAAAATCATCATAGCTGATGGTCTCGGCTTTGATAAACCCTTTTTCAAAATCCGTGTGAATCACTCCCGCGGCCTGAGGGGCTCTGGCGCCTTTTTTAACTGTCCAGGCGCGGACTTCTTTGGGCCCGGCTGTGAAGAACGTCATCAGCCCCAAGAGGCGGTAAGCGGTCCGGATGAAGGCGTTCAGACCCGATTCTGTGAGGCCCAGTTCTTTCAGATATTCATCCGCTTCCTGCGGATTGAACCCGACCAGGTCCTCTTCCACCTTGGCGGAAATGGGCAGGATCTGCTCATGAGAACCTAAACCGAGGTCTTTTTTGGCCTTCTCCGTATCAAAACCAGCCAGCGCCTCCTCTTTAAGGTTGGCGATGTAAATAAAAGGTTTGTTGGTGAGCAGGTGGAGGTCTCTGATGAATTCCTGCTCCTTTTCCGTAAAGTCCAGATTGATGGCCAGTTTCTCCGCTTCCAGATGATTTTTCAGCTGGTTCAGCATGCCGACCTGGGTGATGAGTTCTTTGTCTCCGGATTTGGCCTTTTTTTCGGTCTCCGAAAGCCGCCGGCTTACGGTATCCAGATCCGCCAGGATGAGTTCCAGGTGGATCACGTCCATATCCAGTTTCGGGTTGATGCCGCCATGCACATGGGCGATGTCCGGATCTTCGAAAAACCGGATGACCTGGGCGATCGCGTGGCACTCGCGGATATTAGCCAGAAACTTATTGCCCAGTCCTTCCCCCTCCGACGCGCCTTTCACAAGCCCCGCGATATCCACAAATTCCACCACCGCCGGAATGACGTTCTGGGGCTTTACCAGGCCAGCCAGACGGTCTAAACGTTCATCTGGCACTTCCACCACGCCGATATTCGGATCGATGGTGCAGAAGGGGTAATTGGCCGCCTGAGCCCCCTTACTGCGGGTCAGCGCGTTGAAAAGGGTGGATTTTCCCACATTCGGAAGGCCGACGATGCCGATTTTTAAGCTCATATTTCGTATGGATATCGAATGGACTGCGAATGGACTGCGAATGGACTGCGAATGGACTGCGTATTGACTGTAAATCGGTGTCTATCCGATGTCAATTCGAAGTCAATTCGCTATCTATCCGGGCTATTTTTTAATCAAACTCCATGCTTTCTTAAGCTCCGCAACCGTCAATTGACCGCTGGCGGTGGCCCGGGAGGCTTTGAGGGGGGCAAACATGATGGTCCCGCCCAGAAAAGGGGTGATGATCCGGCTTAAAACCCCACCTTTCCCCATGGCGATCAGAATATGGGGGATTTTTTCAGCCTGCAGGCGCTGAGCCAGGCAGATCAGGTTAAAAGTATCTTCCAGAGAACGGGCCATCACGGCTATTTTAACGATATCCGCACCGCTTTTTTTCATGGCACGGGCGGTTTTGAGCATCCACTGGGAAGAAGGGGTTTTTCTGAAATCGTGGTGTGAAATGATGATTTTGGTTTTCTTTTTTATTCCGACCGAAGTGGAGGAATGAACAACTTTTTTACTCAGATTTTTCGGCATATTAAAGGGAATATCCACGTATTCAGCTCCAAATTTGCACGCGTTTTCCAGCTGAACGGCCACATCAGCCCAGGAACCCCTGAAAGCGCCCTTTTCAGCGGGTTTTTTGCAGACGACTACCAAAGGTAAGGCGGCCTTACCTATAAGCGTTCTTAAATCCAAATCCCTGATCTGATCGATCCATACTTCCGCCAAATCAGCCTTGTTTTTAAGCTCCTGGAGCCTTTTATTGGCTTTCTCCTGCGTTTTTTCCTGAACCGGGGTACAGATGAGCATACTACTGATGGGTGACCTAATTGGGGCCTAATCGGTGGTCTAATTGTAGGTGATTCGGCTAAAAACATCAATTGTCTCTCAAGACTGAAATGACTTGACAAAATCGCTAAAATTATATACAATTTACGACCAATCCGTGTATCCAGTGATTGGGTAAGGGCCTTTATGCCCGTTATGTTCTTTTATAGCAGAGGGACAAGTAGTGAGTCCGATGTACATCGGACCCTATTGATTTGATAAGCTTTACAACCAATGGGCTGTTTTGTCCGGTTTACCGGGTCAGACGCTTTTGGAAGATCAAAGCAAATCAACGACTACTAAAGTTAGTGCAAGTGCAAGTGCAAGCTTCCCACCCCTGAGACTTGAAACTTGCACCTGCACTAACAATCACGCTTCAGCGTCTCCCGACACCTTCGTCGGAGCGCTTATCCACCCGACGAGGGAGGAAGGAGGTACGAATCAAATGACCCCGAACTTTAACCGAAAGAAGGAGGTTGCCATGAAATGGCACACGACCCTGGCCGCGCTGGCGGCCATCCTGTTCCTGGGGATCTCGATCCCCGTCCACGCCGAAGGGCTCAGCTTCGAGAAGGCCCCCAAGGCCAACGACCTGATCCAGAAGGCCGCCAAGTGCCCCGGCGGCGACTGCGGCGACGACTGCAGGCTGGCCCAGTGGCTGAACGCCAATGTGGCCGACCAGAAGGTCTTCGCCCGCTCGGACTGCAACGGGTACCTGGGCACCGACCTGCTCGACAAGTGCAAGCAGGCGGTCGCCGCCATTCCTGAGAAGTTCAAGTGCAAGAGAGGCGGTAAGAAGCCGCCCCATGTGGCCGACACTGGCAACGGCAAGAAGCCGGGCAAGAAGCCGGCCGACAAGCCCGCCGACAACGGCAAGGTCGACAAACCCGATCCACCCGCCGCGGCCAGCACCGAGTGTCTGGACAAAGAGAAGTTCGAAACGTTCAAGCACGCCCTTTGGGATCGAGTCGCCACGAGGAAAGATGTTGAGAGTCACACGGCATCCATCAACAAGCTCAAACAGTCGATCGACGAGCTGAAGGCCAGGCCCGACGCCCCCCGGCGCCTGATCATCTTCCTGCTCATCCTCAACCTGCTCCTGACACTCTACACGGCCTGGCCGTGGCTCGGCCCCACGCTCAAGAAGCTCATCTCCCCGCCCCCGAAGGACAAGAAGAAGTAGTCGTTCCCCTCTGCCCGCGCGCCCCCGCTCCGGTCTTGTATCGGAGCGGGGGTTTCTTTAAACCTCCCCCGTCTCACCTCCGCCCTTCGATCTTACTCAGGGCTTCGGTGAGTCGGCCCCTCCTTATCAGGAGGGCTTTTTTGTTGTTTGTTTTTTAAACTTGACAAATTTTATAAAATAATCTACAATTGCAATCCGACTTTTGTCATTTAAGTCAAAAACCTTTGGTTCGAACCAACCTAATCCCCCATCACCGGGCGGACACAACGCGCAATGTTCAATAAGCTTTTGAGCTTTTAATACTTGCGTTTTTTTGGCTAAGTGACATCATCGGAATCCCGGCTCTCTTATGAGCGGGATATGATCTTTTACAAGAAGGGTTTAGTACACTTATGATCATTCAATAAAATCAGCCGCTCTTTTTTTAAAAAGAGACGATGGTTTTTGGGTGTTTTATAAACTGTACACTTTTTTCTAGCTTAACAGAAATACTGACAAGCCGTATTTGTTCCCTATTTTTAGGGAATGGATCCGGCTTGTCAGCCGTTTTCTAAAAATCCCCTCCCCGCAGGGGAGTTCACTCCCCCATCGCGGGGAAGGAGGTTAACGAATGCTTAGAACGAACCAGAAACCGTTTAGAGGTACGAAAGGAGAAACAGTCATGGCACGGAGAATCCTGTTGCTCACCGTGGTCATGGCCCTGCTGGGCCTGACTGCCACCGCCTGGGCCGGACCGCCCGACTTCCCCAAGGCCCCCAAGGCCAACGACCTGATCAAGAAGGCCGCGCAGTGCCCCGGCGGCGACTGCGGCACCAACTGCCAGCTCAAGAGCTGGCTCAACGCCAACGCCGCGGATCAGAAGGTGTTCGCCCGCTCGGACTGCAACGGCTACCTGGGCGACTCCACCATGCTCAACAGCTGCAAGAAGACTGTCGCCGCCATTCCGGAGGAGTTCACCTGCAAGGGCGTCGTGGTCGTAGCCACCATGGAACCCTGCGCTCTGCTGGGTAAAAAGGTGGCCAAGAAGGACGCCACCTCCGACAAGTGCGGCTGCCCCTCTGGCACGCACGAGACAGCGGACAAGCTGCACTGTGAGTGCGACGAGAAGGAACTCGCCGGCAAGTTCGTGGTCGCCGGCCAGAACGTCGACAAGACCTGCATGACCAGAGACGAACTGGCCGCTGCCAAAAAGCGGCATGACGACGAAGCCAGACGTCTGGCCGCACTCCAGCGTGAGAAGGACCGCGAGGCCTACGAAAAGGCCAAGCGCTGGAACGCCTACCACCAGACGAAGCTCCACCCCAGTGAGGACGGCTTCGCCGACACCTGCCCCGCGGACATCAGCGAGAAGGTAAGCACGGAGATCCCGGAGTTCCCGGAACTCTGTGTCTGCCTGAACTGCCCCGAGTACCTGCGCGACGAGCTCAGCCCCAACGACCCGTGGGTCCTGAAGAAGGGTGGCAACGAGGAGTGTCCGGACTGGTTCGCCTACGCCCTGGCTATTCTCGGCTGGGTCGGTGTGATCGGCATCCCGCTGATTCTGCTGGCTCTCATCGCCCTCATCATCTTCCTCATCAAGCGGAAGAAGAAGGGCAAGAAGACCCCCCCGAAGGGTCCCGGCGCCCCGACTGGTGTCAGTCCTACCCCATCAGACGGCGAAGTCCCCCCACTCCCGCCGGTGGATGCCGCGAGCTTCGAGGCCCTTGAGGCCAAGCTGCTTGACAGGCTCACCAGCTCGGATGAAGGTGGATTCCTCCACCCCGATCACCCCTTCATGAAGGCGGTGATCGCCAAGCTCGGCGCCACCATGGTGTCCCGCACCGACTTCGAGGAAGCGCTCGAAGTGCCCCCCGAGCCCCTGCTGGACGCCGTGATCGCGGCGCTCAAACCAGAGCTGGTCCGGGAGCAGAGCCGCGAGCTCTTTGCGGACATCATAGCCAGACATCAGGCGGCCATCGAACACCTCACCCCTCAGATCGAGGTCATGAAGGCCCAGGGTGAAGCCGCGGATCCCGCCCAGCTCCAGGCCCTAGAGCTGGAGCGGCGGGTCCACGAGACCTGCCGCGACGAGGCCCAAGAACGGGACCGTCTCCTGGCCGGCCTCGACGAAGACCACTAGCTAGAAAGGAGAAGAACCCTTCCCCGCCCCCGCCGTGCGCATGCGCACGGCGGGGGCACCTTTTCTTTAATTATTTCTGTGATTATTTTTTATTTTTTAAAAAAGTATTGACAAAAATAATTATATGTTTTAAAATACGTTCTCAATTTTATTTTTATCATTATAAATCATTATGAAAAAACCTAAGAACTCTCCGGATAGAAAGTCCATCGGCGCACTTTCTTCCACCGCACTCCTGGCATTCCTGCTTCAGGCCTGTGCCGGCGGCGCCGGAAATTTAAAAGGCGCTGAATCGCTTAAAGGCAGCGACGATATTCAGGCTTTTATTGCCGCGGCCGCGGCCCGCAATGATGTTGACGCGGTCATGAAAGGTATCCGCATGAAACATGCCATCGATTCCGGCTTAAAGCCGGATGCTTATCCGTACAACGGCCTTCAGGACGATGAAACGGTTATTGAATGTGCTGAATCAGGGATAGACGCTGGCAGAGCCGGGGATAAAGCAGCTGCTAAAGCACGACGTGTTTTTATGGAAGCTTTTCGCAATCCCAAAGTACGTGTCCTGGTTGAAAAAATGGTCGGCGGCACACTTAAGACAAAACTCGTCAGTGGTGATGCCAGCGGTATAAATGCTCCCGCTCCTTACGTTCCACGAATGGCAAATGGGCGTTATGTCCGCTGTGCCCATGCTAGAAATCGCGAGAAAAAATAACAAAATGGTGTCCGCCGATCTAAAGGCAGGCGCTAACCATTCGATTTTTTAAACCTTCAAAACCCCTTTCCGGCCTTCAGGTCCCGAAGGGGTTTTTTGATGGGTTTTATATAAATTATAATTTATATAAAAAGCCTTGACATTTTTAATTATTTGTTATAAAATTGGGAACCTAAACATCGTAGACCGCTTCCTGCTTCCCCCTGAAAACCATTGGTTTTGAGGGTAAGGGCAGGAAGTCCTCTCATGTTTAGATGATCTTTAAAAACTCATTACTGTAAGTAGCGAGAAACGCGGTCCGAACGGAATGAGGACAACCAAATGGGCGTCCGAAATGAAGTGAGGACTCCGATGTGAAAATCTGCGAATCGGACGAAGCTTTAGCGAAAGTCTGAGAGAAGATTTTTGCAAAAGGAGAGCGTTTCCCTATTAAACCATTACAGGGCTACCCTCAGGGGTATTGCCCTAACACTACACAGAAACAGCATTTCGTACTTCCTGCTGGTTAGCAGAGTTTAGTCTTGTAGATTTCTCATCCCAATCCATCCTGACAAACCCCGAATTTAATCTCTGAACTTGTTTCAGAGTCTCTCCGGGGTTCTGATTGCTGGTGAGATCCTGAAACGAGTTCAGGAATTGATTAAGTTCAAAACTAACAGGCCTAAACTCTGCTAACCAGACAAAGTTAGTTAGTTCACATACAAGTTTTGAACTCGCACGCTCCCGATTCCGTATCGGAGGGTGCATCCTAACATCCTCCGGTACGGAGGAAGGAGGTATGAATCGAAATGACCCGGAACCTGAAGTTCTCTGTCTCGAACCGAACCCGTAACCTGAAAGAGGAGGCCACGAAAATGGCACAGACGACCAAGCTGTTGTTCGCCGTGGCGGCCATGGTGGCCGCCGTCCTGTTCTCAACCAACCCCGTGTTCGCGCAGCAGGGCACCTGCAACAAGCGTGATGTCCTGAGCGACGCCAGCGCCCAGACGGTACTGGTGTCCGTCACCAAGAAGGGCGACTACTGCACCCCCTACCTGGCCAACAAGGCCGCGGTCGACAAGGCCCTGTCCGACGCCGGCTGCACACCTGCCGACTTCAAGGCCGACTTCAGCGCATGCAACAATCCCCCCGCTCCCGCGGACAAGGGCAAGATCGCCAGCAAGGCCTGCAAGAAGGCCCCCATGCTGAACGAAGACACCTTGCTCAAGGCATGGCTGGGCGCCAAGGCCAGCGACTGCGACTGGCAGAACGCCAACCGCGACAAGCTCGTCGCGGACCTGGCCGCTCACCAGTGCTCGCCGGCCGACTTCGCCGACAACGGCCTGGAACTCAACAGGTGCTCCGCGTCCCCCGCGGACAAGGGCAAGGTCGCCGACAAGACCAAGCCGGTCCTCAAGGCCGACCCCCTCCAGGGCCAGCTCCTGGCCCTGCGCGGGGTGAACGTCGAGCTTCTCGACGTCGTCCGCGCCATGTTCAACCGTCTCGCCGATCTCATTCCGCAGAACACCTCCGCAATGGAGGACGGCAAGGCGGCCCTGGGCGTCATGGAGAACAAGAACAAGGCCCGCAAGACCAAGGGGCAGTTCACCATCGCCATCGGCGCTACCGAGGCCGTGCTCAACGTCCTCAACGCCTACGACCGCGTGTTCCGCGACATGCAGGGTGACTTCGCCGTCCGCATCAAGAACGCGGAGAACGGCTGGGAGAACGCCCTGCGCAACGCCATGAACGGCAAGCGCGGCCAGGACGCAGCCATCAACGCGGCCCGCGACCTGTACAACCAGAAACTGGGCGAACTCCACGCCCTTTCGACCTCCGGCACACCGGAGCAGATCGAGAAGGCGCGCGGAGAACTCGCCGCCGCTCTCGGTGACCTGCAGAAGCTCATCAAGGACAACCAGTGGGCCTTCGACGGCGATGCCGTCAAGACCCTCCTCAAGAAGGCCGAGGACACCCTCGCCTCCCTCGACGAGCCGACCAAGACCCAGCTCAGCCCCTTCGTGGACAACGCGAAGAAGGCCGGCAACGACGAGGAACGCCTGTTCCAGCTGGCCCGCTTCTTCAGCGCCCTGCCCACCGACAAGTTCAACGAGGTGGCTGGCATCAACAGCGACTGCCCGGAGCCCAAGTGCTCCGACACCAAGTGTCCCGAAGTGGAGACCCGCCTCAGCAAGTTCAACCACGGTCACGTGGGTAACTCCACGGTCACGGCCTGGTTCACCCACGACGGCAAGCCGCTGCTGCCCAGCTACGTCAACCTGTACGCCGGCATCACCTACGCCGGCTTCAACGGCAGCCACACCCAGAGCTTCCGCGGAATCTCGGGCACCGTCGAGCACGAAGGTTTCACCATCGGTGGGATCCTCGGTCTCGATCTCGAGTGGAACATCATCAGCGAGCTCACCCTGTTCGCCGGCTTCCACATGGAGCTGGCCCACCGCGAGACCTTGGTGTACGACAGCCGGTCCGACGGCGAGAGTGTCCTCGTCGACCATTCCGTCTTTCAGGCGGGTGGCCGAGTGGGCCTCAACCTGTTCGGCTGGGTCAGCGCGTACTTCCGCGCCTACGGACAGCCCAACCCTGATGGGTGGGGCCTCCTGGGCGGTCTGGAGCTGACCGGGCTCGACGCCCTGTTCGTCGCACTCGAAGGCGGGAAGCATTTCTCGCTGGACGGTGCCCCCACGAACTTCACCGGCGGAGAGCCGATCAACCCGGACGGCCCCATGTTCCGAGTGCTTCTGGGCCTCCGGTTCTAGCGCTATACAACTGGGGAGCGGCCCCCTTCGTCTGTCTCGGATGGACGGGGGGCCGACTCCCCCGTTCGTCCACCTGTTTCTGTGCTAACAACGAAATTCCAAATAGGAGGAAATGCCGATGAAAAAGGCATACCAGAACCTGAAGACCTATGGCCTCACGGCTACCCTGATCCTGTTCATCCTCTCCCTCGCCGCCTGCGGCAAGGAGAACCACACCGGCTCGACCAACACGGTCGGCGACCTGAAGGTCGTGATGAGCCACCCGGGCTCCGCGGCCCTCTCGACCGCCGACAACGTCACCTTCGCCGTGACCCCCGTGATGAGCGGCAACGAGGCCCTGTTCGCGGCCCTGCCGTACGAGTACATCTACATCGTGAACTGCACCCCGGGGGACGCCGACGCGCTCCTGCCGGACCGCAAGACCGATGTCTTCGTCATCCCCGGCGAGACCGTCACCGTCAACTGCACCTTCGCCCCGAAGGACGGCGGCGACATCACCATCCCGCCCGAGGACCTGCACCTGCCGACCCTCACCGCCGACGGCAACACCGCGGTTGGTGAGCTCAACGGCGCCAGCCAGACCCTCGAGAACGACACCGTCAGCTTCATCGCTGACATCGTGGATGAGACCGTCTTGGTCGAGGACATCGGCGCCGTAGAAGCGGCCCTCGTGACCGCAACCACCGCGTTCAACGCTCTGTCCGCCGCCCTCAACAAGGCGGAGGGACGGGACGACATCGACGCGGCGGTCATCACCAACGCCACCACGGCCAAGGGCGCCCTGCAGGCCGCCATCACGCGGGCTCACAAAGCTCTCGAAGCCGCCCGCCAGGCGATCCGCAACGCGCACGATCCGGACGATCCCATCGACCCCGACATGAACGGTCGGGTCAACATCTGCCCCTACGCCTACGACGGCACCTTCCCCTCGGTCACCGTGACCGAGGTGATGCAGGGTCTCAACGAGCCCCGCCAGTCCGTGGGGTGCTTCACCTTCGTCGGACTCCCGAAGCGCCTCGACCTGCAGTTCGACATCGCGGCGGACGGATACAAGATGTTCCGCACCGCCGTCATCAAGATCGAAGGCGCCGAGGTTCCGAACCTCACGGTGTTCCTGCAGCCGGACGTCGCCCTGAACGAGGGTGACCTCTACCTGGGCACCGCCGGCATCGTGACCTTCACCGTGTTCCTGGGTGACCCCGAGCCCCTGCCGCTCAGCCTCAGCGTGTGGCAGATGACGAACAACAAGCTCGAACTGCTGGCTCCCGGCAGCTTCACCTGTGCGCACGAGGGCATGGTCGACCGCGTGGTCGTCCCCGCCGACTGCTCGCAGATGACTGCCGGCTCCGAAGCCGGCTGCGAAGTCGTCACCCTGACGGCCAGCGGCCACAGCGTCGAGTTCCACGGGCGCGCCATCGACTCCTCGATGGGCGGCAGCCCCGCCAACTGGGACCGCGGGCCCGAGTGCCAGTAGTCCCCACTACCAAGCCCCCGGGGCGGCGAACATCGCCGCCCCGGGGCACCCCGCCACTTACAGTGATGAGCACGTGATTGCTTCTCCTTCGCACTAACCTGCTGAAGCGAAGCTCACACTTTCAAATAGTCCTGCACTGCCTAACCGCTTTGCAGGACGTTCCCCAGCGTATTATTCCGATAATACTTTGAGGAGCGTAAGTCCCCCCAAAGTCCGGACTCCAATGGAGTCCGGACTTGACCCACTACTTATACCTATTTATATATAAGGAAAAAAAATCTAAAAAATATTCTTGACAAAAAGTCAAATATTATATAGATTGAACTCCAACCCTTATAAAATCACCCTTGTAACAAGCTGATTTACGGCTTAAACAAGGGAAAAATAAAAACAAACTCACTTCATCCGAATCCGTGTTTGTTTTTATTTTAATATCCATTTTATTCGCAATTAACTTCCGTCAATATGATTGCACAAAAGTTCAAACGTTTTATGGCTAAACTGACCGCTGTGTCGGTATTGGCATTAACGGTTTTGCCGTTTTTAAATATGGCCCATGCCGCGGGCGCTACCCTTCGGGTAAGCGTGGTGCCGGCTCAGGCCAGTTATAATATTTATGACGGCAACATCAACCTCATCCCAGGGAGCCCTTATGCCGGCAACCAGATCTTTATGGGAATGCCTCAGGGGTCTTATACGGTGGAATTTCTGCCGTTAGCCGGTTACGCCAATACTCCCGGCACGGAAACCGTCACTTTGTTTGACGGCGATGATGAAGAGGTGGTGGGTATTTATACCAATGACCCGCCGACCGGAGGCACCCTTGCTGTAAATGTGACTCCCAATAACGGAACCTACAATCTGTATGACGGAAACCTGAACCTGATTGCCGGAAGCCCTTATGCCGGTGATCAGCTTTTTGGCAATATGCCCCAAGGCTCTTATACCGTAGAATTTCTGCCGCTGGCAGGCTATAACCTGCCGAACCCGGCCACCGTGACGGAAGCGGTGGTCCCGAACCAGACCACGACCATCAATGGCGTGTATACGGTACAAGGCGCCGGCGGAACGCTGATCGTGGATGTGACGCCGAATACAGGCAGCTATAATGTTTATGACGGAAACCTGGCCCTTATGGCCGGCAGCCCTTTTACGGGCGATACTCAGTTCGACGACCTGCCGCAGGGGTCTTACACGGTGGAATTTCTGCCATTAGCCGGTTACGACCTGCCGAACCCGGCCACTGTAACCGAAACCGTAAACCTCGGTCAGACCGTGACGGTTGAAGGGATTTACACGGTACAGGGCGCAGGCGGAACGCTGATCGTGGATGTGACGCCTGAACAGGGAAGTTACAATATTTATGACGGCAACCTTAACCTGATGCCAGGAAGCCCCTTTACGGGTGACAGCCAGCATGATGATCTGGTACAGGGTTCTTACACAGTTGAATTCCTGCCTCTGGGCGGCTATGAACTGCCTAATCCAGCCACAGCAACCGTTACAATCAACCCCGGCCAGACCGAAACCGTGACTGGTGTTTACACACTCGCCACTATCACAGGCCGTGTTATTGTGCATGTGGAAGATGACCAGGGCAATGCGTTTACTTCCGCGGATTATGACATTCTTTTAGACGGAAGTGTGATTTATGCCAACCAGACCCAGACTTTTGATGAACTCAACCAGTCAGCCGGTGTGTACACCATCAATGCCCGCACCGTGAATATGGCGGGTGTGGATTACACGCCTGCGGTTAATCAGGTAAGTGTCAGTAACGCTATTGTCAATCAGAATGATGAAGTGCAGTATTTGGTGACGTATACTCCTGTTACTGTTACCGGTAATGTGATCGTGACTCTGGAAGACGGAGCCGGCAATGCCTTCGGCAATCCTGGTGATTATGATATTGAATGGAACGGTAATCTGACTTACCCAAATCTGACTGCTGATTCAAACTTAACCGACCAGCCTGCCGGGCAGTATACGGTTACGGCACGCCCCGTGGTGGTCGGCGGTACCACTTATAACCCAAATGTGGTCCGCGAAAGTGTCAGTGATACCATCGCTGTGCAGGGCGACACGGTGGAATACCGCATTGAATACACGACCAATCCTATAACCGGTAATGTGGTGGTGACCTTAGAAGACGGCGCGGGCAATGCCTTTGCCAACCCCGGCGATTACGACATTCTGCTGAATGGCGCGGTCACTTACACTGAAACGCTTGATGTAAACTACAATACTCAGCCGGCCGGTACCTACACAATCGCGGCCCGTCCGGTGACTGTGGGCGGTACGACCTATGCGCCTGCTGTTACTTTAGAAAGCGCGGACAATGTTTTAGACACTCAGAATGAGACCATTGAATTCCGCATCGATTATGTGGCGGCAGCCGTAACCGGTAATGTGATCGTGACTCTGGAAGACGGAGCCGGCAATGCCTTCGGCAATCCTGGTGATTATGATATTGAATGGAACGGCGCTCTCACTTATCCGGCGCTTAATGATGATGTGAATCTGGCTTCTCAGCCTGCCGGTGTTTATACACTGACGGCACGAAATATAACCGTAGGCGGCACCATTTATACCCCTGCGGTGATTCTGGAAAGCGCCAGCAACGCGATTGCCGCGCAAGGCGACACGGTGGAATACCGTATCGATTATCTCGCTCCTCCAGTGACCGGCCGTGTGGTCGTGACTCTGGAAGACGGTTTAGGCGGTGCGTTCGGTAACGCAGGCGACTTTGATATTCTTCTGGACGGCGCTATGGCCCACGCGGGCTTAATAGCCGACTTTGACCAGACCGGTGAACCGGCTGGCGTTTATACCGTGGCAGCCCGCCCGGTGACCGTTGGCGGTACCACTTACGCACCCAATATTGTTCTGGAAAGCGCTGACAATACTTTGGATGTTCAGGATGAAGTGATCGAATACCGTATTGATTACACCGCTTCCCCTATCACCGGCCGTGTGGTCGTGACCCTGGAAGACGGTTTAGGCGGTGCGTTTGCCAATCCTGGTGATTTTGACATTCTATATAATGCTAACCCTGCCTACGTATTCCAGACCGCTGATTTTGATCAGCTTCTGCAACCGGCAGGTGCTTACACCCTCGTGGCCCGCAATGTGACCGCTGGTGGTACGACTTATTCCCCTGTTATTGTTCTGGAAAGCACTCTCAACACGATCGTGGCCCAGGACGACGTGGTGGAATACCGCATCGATTACGTGGTCAGCAACCCTGACTTAACCTTAGCTAAAAGCGTTAACGTGGCCACCACCGAACCCGGCCAAACGCTGACTTACACACTGAGATATGGCAACGACGGCGCGCTCGCTGCCGGCAATGCTACCGGGGTAACGATTCTGGATAATTATGACGAGACCCGGCTGACCAACATTATTTTAAACGACCCGAATTGTACCGATGACGGCGCCCAGATCACCTGTGCTCTCGGAAATCTGGCTCCCGGCGCCACCGGCCTCACCCTCACCTATACCGGTGTGGTGGCCATGGGATTGCTGAATGGCGATCTGATCAACAACACGGCGACGATTACTTCTATTGAAGCAGACGCGAATCCGGCTGATAACACGGCCAGCGCGTCCGTCACGGTGATCCCGCCGGAAGTGACGGTGACTAAAACCGTAAATCCCGCGCAGGTAACCGGCGACGGCCAGTGGGTGGATTACACCATCACTGTAGCCCGCACCAATATGACGATCCCCGGCTCCATTACCGCCACGGTGCGTGATACCATTACTAATACCGGCCGTGTAAACGGCACTCAGGGAGGCGTGATGGTCTTTGTCCCCGGCGGACCGAGCGACACGACCTGTGCGGGCGTGGTCTGCACCGGAGCCACTACCGGCAGTCTTGACCCGAACCTGGAAGAAGAAGCGATTGAAGTGGCTCTGGATAATGTGGGCAGCACCGCTACCATTACCTATCGCCTGATGTCCGGTGTGTCCGGTCCGGGTTACAACCCGGCCGTGGGCACCAGCATGATTAACACGGCATCCGTTACTTACCCCGGCCTGGCCAGCCCCCTCACCGCCCAGGCGGTAGTGAGCGTACCGGCCCAGACAGTGATCGTTGACCCAGGCACGCCCAGCGGAGGCGGCGGAGGCGGAGGCAGCTATGTTGTTAAGAAGGGTGACATGAAACTGGAAATCGAAAAACTCGTCTCAAGAGACGGAGTAAACTACCAGAATGCCGACAGCAAACCGATGGCGATGGTCGTCCCCGAAAACAAGAGCACCCGCCTGTTCTATAAAGTGACTGTTAAAAACCTTGGCCAGGTCTCGGCCGCCGACATCAAATTCGACCATTTCTTCGATGAAGGCAAAAGCGACCTGACCGCGGACGATGTGAATGATCTGGTGGGCGCCCGCTGGGATAATAACGGCGAACTGATGATCGTGGACCGCGTGAAAGTGGGCGAGACTTATACCTTTACTTATAACGTGCTCGTGCAAGAAAGCGGCAGTAATCCTAATCCCGCCATCGACGGCCTGGAACTGACCAGTTTCGGCAGTAAACTGCCCCGTATGCAGGACGGCCTGACGTACCTCGGTATCGGCGATAAGATCCAATCCTATATCTATGGAGGCCGTATTCCGGCTAACGTGGAAGACGAACAGGTCTATAATCCGATTCCGTCTATGGGCGACTCCTTCATTCTCGATATCAAAGTCCGCGCGGATCGCGCCGAGGCCGCGGTAGGAGATGTTGTGAACTTTATCGCGACCCTGACGAATAAAACGGATACCGACCTGACCAACCTGTTTATTAACCACGATTACGACAGTAACGCCTTTGAAGTCGCCAGCGCCATAGGCGCCAGTGATAACGGGAGGTCGCTCAGCTGGAAGCGGGCTCTGCTCCGCCCGGGCGAAGTCCTGACCTTAAACTTCAGTCTGCGGGTGAAAGCCGGCGCGCCGGTCAATACCACAGTGCATAACCTGACCCGCGCTCTGGTAAGCGAATATGAAGGCCTGGTGCCGTATGAAAGCCTGGTCTATATCATGGCCGGCCCGTCGACAACGGTTGAACCCGGCCGCGGATTTGAACTGGCTCAGACTGGTCCGATGGGATGGATGGAACTGCTTATGCTGATTGCCGGACTGGCCTATTTATCCCGCATCGGCATCCGCCATGCCCGCTATGTACGCGGCAAAAAGCTGGCTCTTCAGAGCCTCTAGGAGAAAGACTTTGTTTTACTGGTGGTTGATGGCCCCCCGGCTTTACGCCGGGGGGCTTTATTAATGATTTTTAGCTTATCCCGCCCAATAACCATTCTCCGGTATACGGCAGATCCAACCCCTTCAATTCTTATCTTTTCCCTGTTCTTTCCGTCGCCTGACGGCG
>JAFGCR010000029.1 GCA_016932495.1 Candidatus Peregrinibacteria bacterium | reverse complement strand
TTACTCACCCGTTCGCCGCTATATCGCTCGACTTGCATGTGTTAGGCGCACCGCTAGCGTTCATCCTGAGCCAGGATCAAACTCTTCATAAAAAGTTTGTTTCCGCAATAAATGCGGAGTTGTTTATTCATGTTTGATTAAGCTCTAAGAATATTCGGAATGTGGATCACATTTACCCCAGACATGAGAACAGGGGGAAAATGTGACACATATACTTATCTTTACTGCATTCAAAATGCAATTTTTAGCCACATACCATGCGCTCGGTATATGACCTCAATCCAATTAACGACCATGCGCTGCATAAGAACATGATCAATTGAATAAGCCTGATTGTTAATGAACAATTTTGGCTTACTTAAGAGCTTATTTCACACTTAACTCTCAGTATAAGCAAAAGGATTTTATCGGAGTGAATGCGTGAAGTCAAGAAAAAAGTCAGACATTTTTTTAAATTATTATAAAATTAATATTTATTTTGTCAAATAAAAACAAAAAAATATACAAAATCTCAAAAAATAAGTATAATTAAAAAGTTAAAACAAAAATAAAAAATGAGCATTCTTCTGACGATCACGATCCCACTTCTCATCACCTTTGCGGGCGGACGCCTGCTGGCTCATTTTAAATACCCTCCTCTTATAGGGCAGTTCATCGCAGCGCTGGTGCTGGCCATCCCCCTTATCAAAGGGGCTGTTTTCACCGATGAATCCTTTAAGGCGATTGAAATATTCGCAGAACTGTCCATGATCTTTCTCCTGCTTCTTACTGGATTAAAAACCGACATCGACCGGATCAATCAATCCAGAAAAGATTCTATTGTTATCGCATTCCTGAGTTCTTTAATTCCGCTTATCATCGGCTTAACTGCAGGACTTTTGATGGGATTTGGATTTATAGCCAGTTTTATTTTGGGCACATGCCTTTCTATTACGGCCGAAGCAACAAACCTGGCCATTCTTCTGCAGCTGGGGAAATTAAGGACAAAATTGGGGTCCATTGTAATAAGTGTCGGAATGCTCAATGACATTCTCGGCATCATTTTTCTTTCCTTCATATTGATCCTAACGTACAAAAACGGGATCTCAAGCCTTCTGCTGTTTCCTGTGCGGCTGGGGATTTTTGTAGGTATAATATGGGCCGCCTCCAAACTGATTCCGCCTGTCTTGTCCTACTTTGAAAGCCGGAAAAGGGAAGTAGTGATGTTTAATCTGGTCATCCTGGTCGGCCTGATATTGGCAATTCTTTCGGAGCTTGCCGGTTTAAGCTCCATTGTGGGTGCGTTCATCGCGGGCGTCATCCTTCAAAATTCTTTTATACTGAAACGAGACGAAAAACACGAAGAGCACGAAATCGAGACCATCCTGTTCGGCTTTATTATCCCTTTCTTTTTCATCAATATAGCACTCAATTTTGATTTCCGGAGCCTGACCGAGGACCCGGTTTTGATCCTGATCATCATAATCATTGCTATCTTTGGAAAAATCGCCGGCGCACTTTTGGCCAAACCTTTCACAAAACTCAAATGGAAACAGGCGTATCTGCTGGGATGGGAAATGAATTCCAGGGGGGTAATCGAACTGATTATTGCAAATATCGCCCTAAACGCTAACCTAATCTCCACACGGCTGTATTCCGCCATTGTGCTTATGGCTATTCTGACCACACTGATCTCTCCTTTTTTTATTAAAAATATGATCAACCGCTATCCGCGGATTATGTCTTAACCCCTTTTATTATGACCTTAGCTCAAAACCTCACCATCGATCAGTTCTGGCTGATCCCCCTGATCATCTGGAGTCTGATCTGGAAAGGGATCGCGCTGTGGAAATGCGGCCGAAATAACCAGCTTTACTGGTTTATCGCCCTTCTGCTCCTTAACACGGTCGGCCTTCTTGAAATCGTCTACCTGATATGGTTCCAGAAGGAAAAAAAATAAAAATATGTTCCAAAAATTAAAAATAAAACCGGCAAAAGAACATGATGCCAAAAAGGTAGCCAGACTCTTTTCGGCCATCGACCGGAAGATCACGCCGAAAAAAGTAATGCGGCTGATCAATGAAAAAAAGGTCTACATCATGAAAGACAAAAAACGGATCCGGGCCGCCTTTGTCTACAGTGTTATCAGCATCCTGGGCTTTATTTCCATCATGTATATCCACAAACTCGCGGTGGCGCCCGAACTGCAGGGGCAGGGAATCGGAACGTTCATCCTTTCGCGCATACGGAAAAACGCCTTAAAAACAGGGGTGGTGGCTATTTTCCTTTATTCACTGGATAAAGCGAAACGGTTTTATGAAAAAAACCATCTGAAA
This sequence comes from Candidatus Peregrinibacteria bacterium, assembly GCA_016932495.1. Taxonomy (GTDB): domain Bacteria; phylum Patescibacteriota; class Gracilibacteria; order UM-FILTER-43-11; family UM-FILTER-43-11; genus JAFGCR01. The sequence goes on along the minus strand of JAFGCR010000029.1, from coordinate 15,067 downwards.
AGGATCTGGAGGTTCTTCTGGTGCCGGCCGGACAAGGCGGATTACTGAGGCTAAAAAATATTCTTCAGATTTTCCCCCAGGATCTTTCCGCCCGTGTTATCCCATACGATATCTGCGTATTTCAGATACAGGTCACGGCGCGCTTTCCATACCTCATAAACCTCTTTATCAGGCTTTTTGCCGGTCAGGGAGGGGCGGGTGCCGGCTTTTTTCTTTACCCGCTCAGCGATCACATAAGGATCTGCAAAAATAAACACATTTATTCCATTTTTTTTCAGATTTTTTATATTTTTTTCATCCAAAACCACTCCCCCGCCCGTCGCGATGACCAAGGGTTCTTTTACATATTTCGTAATCGCTCTGCAGACGAGTGATTCCATTTTACGGAAAGTGTCCCACCCGTATTTTTTGACAATCTCAGGAATCGTTTTCCCCTCAAGTCTTTCGATTTCCATATCCAGATCAACAAACGGACGGCCAAGAAGTGTGGCAATCTTTCTGCCGTGACGGGTTTTTCCGGAACACCGCATGCCGGTCAGCACCAGATTCTTCCCGCCGAGCTTGACCGGTGTCAAATAAGCCCGCTCCAGATCCTCCCAGAATTCAGGATAGGTCTTATCCACACAAGTCGGATCTTCAATCACGATCCCTGGGGTTTTGGTGCCCAACACCGCGAAGCACATGGCCATACGGTGGTCGTTGTAGGTTCGAATAGTGGGGCGAATGGTGGGGTGAATGGCGGGGCGAATGGTGATGGAATCTTTGGTTGTACTTACATTGACCCCGATCTTCTTCAATTCCTTCTCCAAAGCCGCAAGTCGGTCGGTTTCTTTAATGCGTAAGGTGGAAAGTCCGGTGATCTTTGTCCGCCTTCTTGCAAACGGAGCCATCACGGCCGCCGTCATCGCCGCATCCGGCATAGCGTTCATATCGATTACAGATATTTTCCCTAATTTTTTCAGATTTTCCTCAAAATGAGCATCGCCCTGAATGGAATTTTTAATTTTTAAGTTTTCAAATTTCACCTTACCCTTATGCAAATACGCCATTGCTGTCCAGTAACTGGCCGCGCTGGCATCCCCTTCAGTCCAGTAGTCGGCTGCCTTATACTGCTGTGGTTTAACAATGAATGTTTTATAAGCCTTATTCTGAACGCTGACTCCAAAAGCCTTCATCACCGCAATTGTTATATCGATATACGGCTTGCTCACTAGCTTACCTGTCACTTCAATTTTTAAAGGGCTGAAAAGAGGGCTGATCATCAGAAGGGCCGAAAGAAACTGACTGCTTTTATCCCCTTTGATACGAATCAGTCTTTCTCCTCTATTTAACTGACCAAGCGCATCTTCTAAGTCTTTTATGGGACGTTCTTTCATACGCTTTGTGCCCTTTATCGCCGTTTTTCCTTCCCGGAGGACCGACAGGGCTGTTAAAAAGCGCGTGGTCGTTCCGGAAGCCCCTGCATTCACTGTGACATTTCCCGGTTTAAATTTTCCGCCATTCCCTTCAATCTCAATATAATTTTCGGACTTCGAAATTCGGACTTCGAATTTGCGCAATGCATTCAGCATTGCGGTTGTATCCTCCGACTCCAGCGCACCATAAATACGACTCTTTCCTTTTGCTAAAACTGCACACAGAAACGCGCGGTTGGTAATGGACTTCGAACCCGGCAGCGTCAGGCTAAAATCCGGACGCTGTTTTAGGGGGATGACTTCTCGTGCATTCATAGTGTGCTAAGGTGTCGTTGTCGGTATTGTGAAGCGTATCGTTTAGCGTTGTCGTTAACGGCCGTTACCGTATAACGATACCGATACGCACCGCGGACAACAAAAACAAAACTATTGACCCAAACTCGCCAAAAGAGGAGCAAAAGAAGTGAGCAGTAAAACCACGATGGCCGCGATGACAACGGCTTTGATAAATTTTTTCCGTTTAACGCTATCCATAATTGAAAATTGAAGATTTAAAATTGAAGATTATTCCAGAGTTCCCTCGACGACGATCACATCACTGAAATCGCTCACATTATTTTTATCATCAGAAACCTCTAATGTCACGTTATAAGTGCCGGGATTCTCAAATGTGTGGGAGGGTTTTCGCGCATCGCTGTCCTCGCCGTCGCCGAAGTCCCAGCGGAACACGCTGGCCGCGCCCGTGGAACATTTGGCGTCAAAAGTAACCGCCAAAGGCGCCTCTCCGTTCCGGCGGCTGGGGGTAAAGCAGGCCCGCAGAGGGATTTCGCGCACATAGATGTTTTTGATGACTTGCGCGGTCTCGTTCTGGTTGGTGGTCACTTTCAGGCGGACGGCATAGGTGCCGACGTCATTGTATTTATGTGAAACACGCGCGCTGGTGATGGTGGGCGCGCTGCCGTCCCCGAAATCCCATTCATAGCTCACGATCTTTCCTTCAAACGCGCTGGAGGAAGACCCGTCGAAATCAACGGTCAGCGGCGCAGTCCCCTCTTCCGGCATGGCTGTAACAACCGCGCGGACGCCTGGTTCAGTGACTTCCACTTTAACGTTTGAACTGCTTTCCTGGCCTTCTGAATCACGGACCACAAGGGTGGCGGTATACATACCGGCTGTCTCATAAGTAAATTCGACCTTCTGACCCGCCTGGGTGGCCGCGTCTAAACCAAAGTCCCATTCATATTCCACAATATCACCATCAGCGTCTGTAGATGCGGAGGCATCGAAAGCGATCTTAAACGGCAATTCGCCGGAAAGATTTCCTCCGGCATCAGCAGGGGGATTGGTGCTGATACGGGCTTCCGGCACGGAAGAAACGGTCCGCACCGTGACCTCTTCTGACGTTTCAGCCTCTTTTCCGGAATCCTCCCGCACCATTAAGGTAACGGTATACGTGCCGGCCTCATTGTAAATATGGGATACGCTCCGGCCCACCTGGACCTGGGATCCGTCGCCGAAATCCCATTCGTAATTCACAATGGTCCCCTTCACGCTTTCGCTTTTCCCGCCGTCGAAACGGATCTGGAGCGGAATCACGCCGGAAAGCCCCGGGGTGGCAGTGATCTCAGCTGAAAGCAAAGGCCGGTCACCGGGGATGATCTCGATCTCACGGTAATAATTATCCACCAGATTATCCTGATCGATCATGCGGAGGTGGACGTTATAGGTACCGATCTGCTCAAACGTGTGTTCAGGACGGAGATTGTCCTTCCCTGTCAGCTCATAAGTGCCGTCCCCGTCAAAATCCCAGTCCAGACTCTGGACTTTAGTTCCCTTGGGGATCAGTCCGCTGGCGTCAAATTTTACCTTTAACGGAGCAGTGCCCTTAGATGGCTCCGCGCCGAACAGGGCTTCTTCGATCGCCAATAAATAATTATAAACACGGGGCTCCTCTTCACCTGCTACACTCACCTGGAGACCTACATTGTAATTCCCCTGACGGCTGTAAAGATACGAGACCTCAAAGTCCCTGGGTTCTGTTTCAAAAGTCCCGTCCCCGTCAAAATCCCATCGGATACCGCTGATCTGAAGATCGCCGGCCTGCAGGGCTTTGACCGCATTCTCTGAACTGAACGTGACCTCCAAAGGTGCCTTAAGGCCTGTGAGTTCTGCCGGCTCCAGGATCACGATTTCCGCTTTTACCCGTTCCGCCGTGATCTCGATCGTACTGATAAAATTATAAAGAAGCATCCACACCACCATGATCACCGCGAGCGGTAATAAGCCGGCCAGCGTCATGCGGATGCCATGGCTCCTGGCTTCTTTATCGCCTTTTTTAGCAAAAAGGAGTTTAAAGACACCGATTACTCCGATGACAAAGAAAACCAAAGCCAGGAAACCGAAAGAAAGATTGATGATGGTCAGCAGAAAAGACTTGATCCCCGCCGCATCGACCCCCAGAGAAGACAAAACCGGACTTTCCGCTCCTCCTCCCGCGATCACCAGGACCATCAGCACCACGAAAAGGACAAAAAGGCTGGCCAGGGTAAGCCCCATGACCATCAGGAATTTGGCATTGCTTTTGCGCTTACTGCTTTCTTTTCCGATTTTTTTGGGCGGGACAGACATAGCGGTTTTTGAGGGAACGGATTTTTTCTCCTCTGCCATGGGTTTAACGGGTGGCTCAGCAGGTTTTTCTCCAGCCGGGACTTCTTCTCCCGGATCTTCAGCAGGAGGTTCGGGGGCAGAGGGTTTGAGCGCCGCCTCTTCTTTCGCTTTGGCTAAAGACGCGTTCAGCTCTTCTTTCGCCTTTTCAAGATCCGGCTGGTTTACCGCCACGTTCTCCGCTTCCGGAGACAGCGACCGCGATTCACCGGAAACTTCCTCAGGCGCAGTCGGCTCCTCAGGCATATCAGTCGGTTTTTTCAAATTATCGTCGTCCATTTTATTTTTGTTAGTAGCTTAAAGATATTTTACAGAAACTCTCACTTTCTGTAAAGAAATGCTTTAAAATAAAATTAGTCCTTAGTTCTTAATCCTTAGTCCTGATGTTAATCGACTATCACATCCACAATCATTTCTCGCCCGACAGCGACTCCCCGACAGAGGCGATTATTGAGAAGGCTCTGAAAATGGGCTTAAGCGCCATCTGCATCACCAACCACAGTGAAACGTTTACGGAAGGCGAAGGACTGCCCGGGACAGTCCAGCCGGACGCCCTGAAACGGTTTGAAAAAGCAAAACAGGAAATCGGAGATTTTCAGAAAAAATATCCTGACCTGATGATCGGCTTTGGAGGAGAAATCCAATATGAAGACGACATGCGCCCGGTCACGGAACTGGTCGAAAAAACACGATTTGATTTTATTCTGGGCTCTGTTCACAATCTGGACGGTACCAATATTTCCGGGCACACCCACGCGGACCAGTTCTTTGAAAGGCAGACCGAAGAACAGGCCTATCACCGATATTTCGAAGAAATGCTGAAACTCATCGGGTGGGGCCGGATCGACGCGGTGGCGCATTTCGACATCATCAAAAAATACGGCCACGAATACTACGGCCCGTTCAAACCGGAAAAATACAAAACGATCCTGACGGCCATTTTAAAAAAGATGAAAGAAAAAGGCATCGGGATGGAGCTGAATACCGGCTCCATGCACCGCCGGTGCCGTGAACTCTTTCCCCACCCAACGATCCTGAAATGGTGTGTAGAAATAGGCATTGAGCATTTCACCCTCGGCTCCGACGCCCACGACGTTCATGAAATCGCCCGCTATTTTGATGAAGCGTTCCGGATCGCCAAAGACGCCGGCATCCGTACCCTTTCTACCTACCGGAACCGCCAGCCGACCAAGCACCAAATATAATAAATGAGCCTGAAGGAAAATGAGCGCACGCAGTCCCGCTGTAGCTTTGGGTATGCTCCGCGGGACCCCAAAGCAAAGCGGGACGAAGTTAAGCGAATTTTTCCGTAAGGCGAAAACACCTGTTTGGAAAGGCAGAAAACCTTTTTGCCTACCCTGAGCAAGGCCGAATGGGAAAGGTTTTCTGAAACTTACACTCCCTTCAGCCAATCCGGCACTGGCCCCTTTTCAGAAGCCGGGGCATCGGTTTCGCCTGTCGGCGGTTCAGATGGTTTTCCGCCGCCGCCAGCCGGCGGGGCAGGCGGTTCGGAAGGAGGTGTTTCGTCATCGTCTTCCGGTTCTTCGGCTGATTCCTCCACCTCGCCTTCGATTACCTCCTTATTCTGCATCCAGGGCGGCGTCTTTCCTTCCGCTTCACCGATCGGCTCAGCGGGTTCAGCCGGCGTTTCTTCTTCCATCGGCTCTTCGTGAACCGGTTCAGAAGGCGGCTGGGACGGCATCTCAGAAGACGGAATGCCTTCCATTTCATGAACGCCCATCCTAGTGAGGATCTTGGCTTTCAGTTCATCCACCAGTTCTTCAAAGGTCAGATCCGGCTGCTGGATCTTAAAGAAAACCAGCGCCCCGCCGACGATCAGAAGAACCAGGCCGACCACGATTAAAATCAGATAAAGGGCGAATTTAAGCAGTTTTACAAATAACGGGCTTTCTTCTCCGTCCAGCGCTTCCTTTTCTGTTTCCCCTTCCCCGACAATGCCATCGGCATTCTGCAGGATCTCCGCTTCCGCGGATTTGCTGTCCGTCACCTGATCCGCGTCGGTAACGGTAAGGGTGACCAGATACGTGCCGGCTCTTGGATAATGGTAAACCGGGTTTTCCTCCCAGATCTGGCTTTTCTGTTCTTCATAAGAATCCGGATCGGTTTCACCGAAACTCCATTGGTAATCCAGTGTTTTATTGGCAAGTTTCTCTGAAACCGTTGAAAGGTTGGTAAAACGGACGGTGTTACCCTCAGTCTCAAACGTGAAATCTGCCTTGGTGACTTCCGCGTCCTTCACCAGGATCTCAAGCGCGTAATCCGCGGTATTGCCTTCCTGATCGGTGACTGTGACAGAAGCCAGAGGCACGCCCGGAAAATCATAGATATAATCAACCGTATTGACTCCTTCCGTCTCTTTATCCATTTCGCCGTTCCCGTCAAAATCCCAGGCAAAAGTATAATGGTCCAAAGCCTGCGTCAGTCCGGTGACTGTAAAGGTGATCGGGTCGCCTTTGACCACAAAGACCTTGTCCGCGGTCAGACGGATCCCGCTGGGGCCGGTTTCATCAAACACCGGGGCGGGCGGCTGGGGTTTTTCGCCAAAAACAAACCCTTTCTGGATACGGCTGCCCTTTCCCCCTTCGCCCACCACAATAAGCTGGGCAATGATCTGTTCATCGGTTTTATTATACTGGACCTCGAACACATCGCCGGTCTTGAAGGAGATGTCATTGAGGTTATCAATATCATTGGACGGATTGCCGTCCCCGTCGCTGTCCGTAAAAATATTCTTATCGATGCGGTATTCCAGGATCTTCCCTTCGGAAACGCGGGGATAAAATGAAACCGTGTGGGAATCTTCATATAAATGCACATTGCCATCCTCGCCGGGGGACGGAAGGATCTCCCAGGCCGCCACCGGATCACCCGTGACACGATGTTCTTTAAACAGGATGGCTACCTGCTGTTTTACTTTTTTGCCGTTTTTATCTACAAGAGTAACTTCCGCCGCGATCTTGCTGGATTCATTCTGCTGGTATTCCGCGCTCCAGGCGCCGCCGGTGAGATACGAATCATCGCCCGCGTTGTCGATGTCATCATTGGCTGTGCCGTTCCCGTCGCTGTCGATAAAAATATTTTTATCGATGCGGTATTCCAGGATCTCCCCTGTGGACTCAGACATAAGGAACTGGATTTTTCCGGAGTCCCCCAGAAGCGTGATCTGGTTTTCCGCATCTTTCGGCGGCAGGGTTTCCAGCCGCAGTTTGAGAGGGGTGACACCGGGAACAATGATCTCACCTTCTCCGCCTTCCTCCGTCACCGGCCGTGAGTATCGGTCACCGGCCAGCACGTGGATCGTGGCGCTTTCCACCACTGATCCGCTGGTCGCCGTAAGGTTGACTGTGTACTCGCCCTGCTGAATGAACTGATAATTGAAATTGCGCGTACTCTGAGTCGACAGGATCTCATCGCCTTTTTTTACCACCCATTTGTACGTCGGGGAAGCCTGAGTGCTCTCAGCGACAAGATCCACGCGCTCGCCGATCTTCACTTCCATCTTCCCGCTGGCCATTGCCGACATCACCCCTATCAATAAGGTGATGAGCAGTGCTGCCGATAATTTTTTAAGAAATTGAATCATTTATTTTGTAAACTTGAAAATTTAAAAATTATTTTTCAAGTTTTTAAGTTTTCAAAAATTATTTAACATTAATCACTGCTTCTTCCGTCAGTTCGCCGTACAGCGTGCCGGTCGCCCGGATACGGATGCGGACTTTGCCGGAATCCAGGGCGGTGAAGATAACGGAGGCTTTGGAATCTTCCGCCTGAGCGGGATTGGGCGTAAACTGGCCGCTGCCGTCCAGAATCTCGAAAAAGACTTTTCCGTTATAAGGAGAACTGTCAGCATTCAGCACGCGCGCCTTAATATCCGCGCTGTCGCCCTTTTCCATTACTGAAGGGATCACTTCGATGTCGAGCGTGGTCAGCGGGTGTTTGGGGGCGCTGACTTCTAAAGACCGGTAAGCGTTTTTCAGGCGTTCTTCCTCCGTCAGGCTTAAATCCACGTCACGGACTACCACGCCCTCCATACCCATCAGGTCTTTGACATTCAGTTTAACGGTATAAAGGCCCTTTTCAGGATAGGTATACGACGGCCTGATCTCGGTAGACTGCACATCGTCATCCTTGATGCCGTTGCCATTGGCATCATCTTTAACATCAAAATCCCATTCAAAGCGCAGGGTGATGTCTTCGAGCGTGGGGTCAAAACGGGTATGACTGCCGTCAAACGTCACGGTACTGCCTTCTATTTCATAGGTAAAAGCAGCCTGCGGCAACGATTCCGTGCTTTCCACAAAAATAGTCTTGGCTACACTGCTGGAAAGCCCGCGATGCACCACTTTAAGGCGTACGCTGTATTCACCCGGCGTGTTGAACTGGCGGTTTACCTGGGGGCCGGAGCTGGTGTCGTCAAATTCCCCGTCCCCGTCAAAATCCCAGCGGAACGCCTCCGCAGGCAGTTCTTCGCCCTGGGGATCATAAGACCGGGACACAAAGGTGATGGAATCCCCCGCGCTGATGGTGGACTTGTCCATGGTGAATTCCGCGACCGGAGAAAGGTTCGGGCCGTTTTTGATGTCTAAATAACTGACCTCACCAAAGCGTTCTTCACTGATGTAAACCCCATTGTCATTGTCAGCGACTTCCACCACAAAGAAATAACGGTTTACCATATCGGCCTCACCGAACGATGTGATGACCATTTCCGTAAACGGTTCAGAAGTGCTGTGGACACCCATCAGGTTATCCGGAAACCCTTCACGGTAATAAGCCCATTTGTATTTCTTGATCGTGCCGTCCTGGTCTTTGGGATTGATCACCCGGAGCTGGACCTTGGCGGGCGTGATAAGCTCCTCGCGGTCCGGCGGCGTGATCACGAAATCCGTCACCTGCGGGAGTTCATTGATGACTTTAAAATAGACCTTGTCTTCCTTGCTCAGTTTGCCGGTCAGCTGGTCGCGGACCGCCAGGCTCACATTAAAGCATTCCCCTTCGCGGTTGATCTCGTCAAATTTAAACGTACTGTCTTTCTGACTGCCCTTTTCTCCGCCGGGGAACGTCCAGTCGTACGACAGCAGACGGGAAGAGCCATCGGTATTGATGGAATTTTTAGCGTCAAAACGGATCAGGTCCGCCCGGGTCACGACCGCGCCTGGTTCATCCCCGCACAGGGCTTCCACCACGCGAGCCTCCCGGCCATTGACCATATAACTGATGACCGCTAAAGGCTGTTCGCCGGCACCCACTAAAATCCGCTGGGTATCAAAATTCTCATTATCCTGGGCGTCAAAAAAGTTCAGTTTTACGTTAAATTTACCGGTTTTATTATAGGTATGGGTCACGGTCGTCTCTTCCGTGCTTTCGGTTTCCCCGTCCCCGAATTCCCATACATACGCCACCGCGCTAGGCGTGTCGACAGACAGTTCGATGGGTTCGCCCACGCGCGTAGCGCGCTGGGTCGCCACGATGTCCGCAGACAGAATGGAGGGAACGGATACTTTTTTCTCAACTAAATCGCGTTCGCCGAACTGGTCTTCGGCCTGCAGTTTGGCCCGGTATTCACCGACCTTTTCATATTCATAGGTCTGCAGGGCCTCTGTGGTATTTAAAACATCAAACGTGCCGTCCCCGTCAAAATCCCAGGAATAATTAACCGAATCCCCTTCATCCGGGTCATAACTGTCGACCGCATTGAATTCAAAACGGTTGGGGTGGTTCTGAGCGGGCACGGAATAGGTAAAATTGGCCACCGGCGGCCGGGACAGCACTGCCAATTCCCGTACATATTTATCCTGCGCGCCCGTGATGTCGGTAACGAGTAAAACGATCTTATAAAGGCCCGGACGGCTAAAACGATAAGTAAAGACATCTTCCTCGCTTTCGACAACGATCCGCCCTTCCGGATCCTGGATCTCCCAGGTGTAATCACGGATGATGCCGTCATCCGAACGGGAGCCCCGGCCGGTGAAGGTGAATTCCGTATTCACATTCCCCCGCGTCGGATTGATCTCGATGTCCGCGGCCAGAGATTTAACAAACAGTTTAACAATCCGTTTGTCGGTGATCTTCAGGTTATCAGTAACCTCTAATTTAACGAAATATTCCCCGGCCTTGGGGTACGTGTGCACCACCGTGGTCGGCACCAGGCGGACTTCGGAGAAGGTGTCGCCGTAAAACCATTCATACTTCTCGATCAGGCGGCCGAGCGCCGGCGTGGTGGGGCTGGGGTCAAAGGTCAGGCCGGCCTGACCTTCGTCCAGGGTCACATGAAAAATATCATACACATCCGCGCCGTTGATGCGGAAACGCACATCCGCGGCCGGTGGGTTGGCTTTTACGCGGACCACAGAAACGCCGTCCATGGCGGTCTTAAAACCGCCTTCATCGAGCTGAGAAGTGGCAACCCTTAAATTGACCGCGTAGGTGTTAGGTTCTGTAAATTCATGAATGATCACCGGTTCCGAACCGATCACTTCGCCGTTCAGCGTCCATTCATACGTTTCAATGGTCCCGCCGGTCGGATCGATGGAATCCAGTCCGTCAAACTGCACCGTAAACGGCACATTCCCCTCTCCGGGATACGCCCAGATGCGCGACTGCACCACCGGGAATTTACGGATCAGCTCTTTAAGCGTTTTGTATTTAGTGGTGAACCGGCGGAATTTGACTTTATCAGCCGGATCGTCGGTCACCGCGTTTAGGGCATCAGAGGTTTCCGTATAAGCGGTATTGATCTCCTGCGATTCCGGACGATTTTTATTGAGTTCATCCAGCTCGTCGCGGAGGAGTTTCAGGCGCTCCAGGCCGTCGAGCAGGCGTTCCAGGATACGGACATCATTCGGAGTCAGCGGGTTGCCGTCAGCATCCGTGCCGGCTTCGAGCATGGCTTCGATGTCATCTATTTTACCGCTCAGGTCAGCAGCCGGATCTTCCAGGATGGCCGCCACATCTTCTTCCGCTTCATCACTGAGGCCGGAAATATCCAGCGCGTCTTCCAGGCCGCTGATCAGTTCATCGATATTTCCCAGGTTCTCATCCACCACAGGATTGCTCTGGCTGCCCTGGGTGCCGCCTTCCTGGCGTCCGGGCTGATCGCTGGGCACACAGCGCCCTGTGGCTTCATTACAGGCAAACCCAAGCGGACAGTCCTGATTATCGCGACAGATATTGCCCGGCTGAGGAGTCGTGCATTCATTAAGATTCGTATCATTATTATACAAACAGACTTCCCCCGAGTCACATTGCCGATCACTCACACAGTCACCATTGGCGGTCGGATCCGGCAGGCTCCAGTCCTGACTGGGCGGCCCGGCGGAACCGGCAATAAAGCCAACCACCGAATACGATAAGATCACCACCACAATACCCAGCGCCGCGTACGTCATGATCTTTTTGGCCTTGGTGATGGATTCCTCACTTCCCCCGCTTAAAATCCACAGCACGCCGGCATATACAAAAGCCAGTGTGGCCAGGAAACCGAGGAAACCGATGAAGTAGTTCACCATGGAAATCAGGATTTCGCCAAAAGGCTTCTGGGGAATAGATTCACTGATCTCCACATCACCTGTGGGAATAGACAAGCCCGATCCCCCTTCACTAAGATCCTGAGCGTAAGCTGTCATCGCATGCAGGCCTTTCCCGGCAACAGAAACAAAAACATCCGCGCAGAAAAAAGCGATCATCACGATCAGCGTGATACCAAGGAGTTTAAGCCAGCGATGGGAAGAAAAAAATTTCATAAAGTATTAATCATTTTACGTACCGATCCCCTGGATCAGGTCGCTGGTAAACAGCTGGACGATGCTGTATGAAAGCAGTACCAGTACCAGACCGACCACCGAATAGATGAGGACCTTTTTGGATTTCTGCACCTGCTCTTCACTGCCATACGCCGTTACATACAGAAAGCCCGCGTAAATAAAACCAAGAAAAGCGGCCAGCGCCAGGTAAGGCAAAGCGAAATTCACGTATTTTAAAATCAGGTCTCCCAGGTCCGATTCCGCTGTTACGCCTGTCTCTCCCAATGCCTCCCCTAGCCCTTTAATCCCTTCCTGCTCCGGCTCATCGCCCCCCGAAAAGATCGGAGCGGTCTGGGCCACCAAATAAGACGGAGAAAAAGCGAACGCTAAAACGAGAAACGAGGTGATTTTTTTGATGATTTTGATGGCCATTTGTTTGGGTTGTCTTTTTATTATCGTATTCAAATCTAATAATTATAGCAAATTTTCCTCTGAAAAGCAAGGGGCATGATGTTTAAAATTGATTCCGCGATATAAACTGAAGGCGAGGATCGCCATCCTCGCAGCGCGATTGGTGAATCGCGCCTTCAGTTTATATCTCAATTTTCATCACAAAAAAACCCACCCCCGTTCAAGGCGGAGATGGGCCTTTGAATGTAAAACAAAATCTATTTCTTCTTCATGTCTAAATCGTAAACCGCGCGACCCACACGGATGAAGTGGGGATTTTTCTGAAGATTCAGAGAAATGGTGCCGATCTTGACTTTGCGCTGTTTCAATACAGATTCGACGATTTTTTTCTTCGGCATGGCGCCGTTCTTTTCAAGCAGTTTTTCAATCACATCCGCCACCGTGCCGGGTTCATACCCCCAGGTAGACAGGGCGTAAAGCCCGCGGCCGACCAGGACAAACTGGTCGTAACGGATGAGCTCATTGTGTACGGCCTGAACCGTGACCACCTTTTTGTCAAAACCAGTTTCCGCAATCGCGTTCGCGATCTCCACAAAATGGAGAGGTTTGCCGGACTTTTCAAGAACGATGATCGCCTTGTCGCGAATACTGCGGGGATTGACATGGCGCCATTCCATAAGGCCCCATTTGCTGTCTACACAGCGGGCGCGCTTATCAGTTTTAAGGCAGGAGATGACCAGTTTGCTGGAAACAGACTTATCTTTGAATAAATTGAGGTTTTTAACCGCTGAAATGACCTGGTCTTCAGTCATTACGTCGCCATGTTTCTTTAAAGCGCTGATAGACGCTTCCGCGATTTTGCGCACCTCGCTCATGGCGATCTCTTTAAACATCCAGAACGCTTCGGAAGTGGCGGTGCGGGGCGATTTGCGCAGTTCCGCATCGCAATTAAGAGACAGGACAATGATGCTGCCGTCTACTTTAGAGTTGCTGTAAATGCTCTGGAGCATCTTATTGATGATCTCAGATTCGAGCATCACACCTCCTTCCTCTTCGATATACTGTTTGGCTAAACGGTTTACCAGCCTCAGTTTGGTGTTGCTGACGGTCCGGCGCAGTTTATTGAGCGCGATATTCTCGATCTGGCGAATGCGTTCGCGGGTGACTGAATAGTGTTTGCCGATTTTATCGAGTGTCTGGCGTGGTTTATTGTTCAGGCTGAAACGCTTAATGATCACGTCCTTCTCTTTGTCGGTAAGCACCAAAAACATATCATCAATTACCTCTTTCAGATTAAGGGTGTTCTCCTGTAGTACCGCTAAAGCCGGATTGGCCTTGGGGTCCTGCTGTTTGCTTGATTGGCTGTCCATAAAACCAAGGGGGGTTAAGGATTAAGGAAGAGGAGGACAAAAGACTGGTAATTCAAATCTTAATAGGTTTCTTCAGTATACGTCAAGGCTATTCAGGAAAAAAGTCAAATGGAGGGTTTTAAGTCTGAAAAATTAATCAGATTGAATACTAAAGGTAGTTATTATATATACTTATTTAAAATTTGTCAACTATTTTTATACCACTTTTTTCGCCGCCCGCCGTTCCGCTTTTCTTGAAGAGGCCTTCGCCTTGTTGCGGCGATGCCTTAATTTTGACTTGGGCTGCTGCCTGTTTACCGTATGCAACCCGTGCTGTTTGCTGGATGATTTATTGGTCATAGAATCGATTATCAATGCTTTTCCTAGAGAGAACTGGGGCTAAGTTTATCCTGTAAATGCTATAGATGTCAAGTATCTTTTCATCTATGAAAAAATTAAAAAGGAGCTGAAAATGGCTTATTATCGAATCCTGAGAGCTTAAAACTGCAGCTCGATCCCCACAGGGCAATGGTCTGATCCCATCACCTCAGGGAGGATAAAAGCGTCTTTAAGGTGTTTTCTGAGTTCTTTCTGAAGAAAAATATAATCGATCCGCCAGCCCACATTCCGCCCACGGGCACGGCTTTTCAGGTCCCACCACGTATACAAATCGGGCTCCGGATGGAATTCACGGAGCGTGTCCAGATACCCGTGATCAATGACCCGGTCGATCCACTTCCGTTCAATCGGCAGAAAACCTGATACTTTTTCGTTCGCCTTGGGGCGCGCCAGATCGATTGCTTTATGGGCTGTGTTCACGTCTCCGCAGAAAATGATCTTTTTCCCCTTCTTTTTTAAAGTATCGATATGCTGTAAAAACGCGTCATAGAATTCCAGCTTATAGTTCAGCCGTTCGCTGTCCTGTTTGCCATTGGGAAAATAAACATTAAAAAGGATAAAATGTTTGAATTCGGTCATCACCACCCTTCCTTCACAATCAAATTTTTCTGTGCCAAACCCCACATCGACGTGAATCGGCTCTTCCAGGGAAAAGGTGGCTGCTCCGCTATAGCCCTTTTTGCAGGCAGCTGAATGCCAGAATGAATGATAATGCTTATGGTCCGTTACGCTCGCGGGCAGCTGCAGGCGGTCCGCTTTGGTTTCCTGGATGCAGAGGATATCGGGCCGCGTCTCATCCAGCCACTTTAAAAACCCCTTCCGAAGCCCTGCCCGAATCCCGTTCACGTTCCAGCTGAGCAGTTTGATTTTTTTGGACATAAAAATTTTGTTAGCAAAAGTATATTAACATAAACTCAAACCTTATCTCAGAAAAATTTTTCTTCGCTTTTCTTTTTTTATACTTTTCTTTTCCCTTCTGGGCAAGTAGCGAGTGACGCGATCCGGAACGAAAGAAGTCCGAACGGACGACTGAAGTGCAGGACTGCAAAATGTAAATTTGCACAGA
>JAFGCR010000028.1 GCA_016932495.1 Candidatus Peregrinibacteria bacterium | reverse complement strand
TCTGTGCAAATTTACATTTTGCAGTCCTGCACTTCAGTCGTCCGTTCGGACTTCTTTCGTTCCGGATCGCGTCACTCGCTACTTGCCTAGAAGGGAAAGAAGAAAATAAATATAAAAAAGAAAGGGAAGAAAAAATAGGTCTCAAAGCTTGGCTTTTATTAAAAATCCGCTATAATTTCTCACACCGTTTAATCAATCATTATGAAAAAGATATCCATAATCATCAGCGGCCTCCTCAGTCTTCTGCTTTTAGCGGGCTGTGGGGAAAAACTGCCCGACTTCGAAGACCGGGTCGTGGAGGACGGTCAGACAGCCTACACAGGCATCATCGAACCCATTGAGATCAATATTTATCAGGATGGGACTCATAAGATCATCACGGGTGACGGCGATGTCATCATTCAAAGCTCGAAGGTGAATCTGAACCATTACGCCGATAAAAAAGTCACGGTTTTCGGCTCCATGCAAAAACTGATTGATAACAAAAGCGAAGTGTTTACGGTGGAAAAGGTCCAGCTGGAAGAGGCAGGGGGCAGCGGGGAATCCATGGCCTACGAAAGCAAGCCCTTCGGTTTTCGTTTTGAATATCCGGATTTATGGGAATTATTGGAAGACACTGATGGCCTGACCTTAAGGAGCGACGGGATCAGCTGGGTCACCATCGATATTTTTAACACTAAAACCGAACTGGATGATTTTATCGCTTCCTACGAAATCGAGGACGGCACACCGGTAACGATCGGGGGCCAGCGGTCTATCCGCTATATCGAATCCCGTGAGATCCGCATCTATACCCGGAACGCTTCAAAGGGGAAGGTCTATAAGATCACTTTTAATCAGTCTCAGGAGAATAACGAGGCCCAGAAAAAACTTTTTTATGCCTTTCTGGAAAGCTTCAATATTCTGGTCAGCCAGACCAAAGAGGGAGAGAAATGCGGAGGAGAAGAAAACCTGACCTGCCCCGACGAATACCGATGTGAACTGGAGAGCGGGGACCCGGATGCGGAAGGGATCTGCGTGCCGGTGGATGAGGTGATAAGTGATCTGGACTGCCCCTTCATCCCCACTCCCTCAGGCTGTATGAATTATGAAGCAGTCAGTTTTAACAAAGACGGCTGTCCGACCAGTTACAAATGCCTGGAAGATCCGGAGGAAGATGATACAAAATCGGCTTCCGATGAAATAACAGAGTCCTCTCCGCAAACGGAGCAGGCTAGCGATGCGGAGGGCGCGGATACGAGTCAGCGTTCAGAGGGGGAAGCTGTAGTGGCCACGTTCAGCAAATACCAAAATAAGATCCTCCCGCTTGATGCCGACGTGATCCAGTTTGAAATAGTGGAAAAACAGAATCTGCTGGCTGTGGTGTATGAGATGGAGGATAAACGATTCCGTTCAGTTTATTCTTACGAGCCTTCTGCCAATGAATACAATTTCAACCGCCTTGGTTATTACGAAGAGGGAGAAGACCGCGACTGGGTCCTTACGGAAGGCGAAGAAGTCCGGATCACAAGCGATAAAGTCATCATCAAAGCCGGCAGCGCTGTTCCCGGCGCTCAGGTGATCAGCAGTGACATGCGCCTGTATGAAAACACACACAAGGATTACTCTGTACAGTATCCAAAGGACTGGTACTATCGCAGTTTCGGTTCCATTGAAAACACGGTGTGGACCGTTGGCTTTGCAGAAGAGTCGCTGGACAGCATTTTTGACGCGCTCATTGCCCTGCGCATCCTGGATGAGCCGTCTGCCGGCAAAAAAGAGATGAAAGGAGACCAGTATCTCATTGAAGTCCCGCGGGACGAAGACAGCCATTTCTTACTGGAAGGAAATCTGGAATTCAAAGAGATCATGGATGCAATGGCGGAAACCATCATTCAATTTTAAATTTGAAAATTTAAAATTGAAAACTGAAAATTAAATACGGCTTGCCTCTCTGTTTTAAGAGTGCTACCCTTTTAAAGCTTTTTTATCATTGAACTTATGCGCTTAGCGGACATCGCTAAAGAACTTCGTATTACCACGCAAGAGCTTCGCCGGGAGCTGACCAAGACGAATTTCGGCATCAGCACGACGGCTCATGAGGTGGATGATGCCTTGGCTAAAGGGGTGATCCGTTTTCTGAAAGGTAAAGTAAAACCCACACTGACCCACAAAAGGACCGCGGTCGTATTTAAGGATGAAAAAGAAGTCAAACCGAAAAAGAAAAAAATTGTACGGAAAAAACCAGCGGAGAAAGAGGGGGAAGCCAAGGATAAGGAAAAAGAAGCTCCTCCGGAAGGAGAGGGAAAAACCATCATCGTCAAATCCCGCGCTGCGGTTCCTAAATCGGTCCCCACGGCTGGCGAAGGGGAAAGCGCTCATGTAACGGTTTCCCGGCGTATTGAAGTCGACAGAAAATCTGCTGACCTGCCGGCTGAAAACCTGCCCAAGACTTATTACAAATCCAAGGGGAAGCGAAAAGGAAAGAAAGTAAAAACAGAAGAAAGGATACTGACTATGATGCGCCATCCCCACACAGGCCGGAAAACCAAGGTGGCCCGCGTGAATTATGCGGTGGGGGAGGAAGAAGGACTGACTGCGGAAGAGCTGGCGATCGAGCGTGAGATCGACCGCGAACGTTTCCGCGAGCAGAAAAAAAACCGGGCGGTAGGCCAAAAAAGGATTACAAAGGCCCAGCCACAGATCAAAGCCAAGACAGGTGTTATCGAAATCCCCAGTGTGATCAGTGTGAAGGAATTTTCTGAAAAATGCGGTTTGCCTGTGGCAGATGTGATGGCCAATCTGCTGAAAAACGGCATTATGGCCACCATCAATCAAAAACTGGATTATGAAACAGCCGCCGTGGTGGCAGCGGATTTAGGCATGGAGGTAAAGATGAGCGAAAAACAAGCCACCTCCGAAGAACTGTTCGCCGGCGATATCAAAGCTTTGCTTCAGGAAGAAGATAAAAGCACCCTTAAAGAAAGGCCCCCGATTGTTACCGTGATGGGCCATGTGGACCATGGAAAGACCCGACTTCTCGATACAATCCGGAACACCAATGTGATCGCGGGTGAATCCGGGGGGATCACCCAGCACATCGGTGCCTATCAGGTAGAAAAAAACGGTCACCCTATTACTTTTCTGGATACACCCGGCCACGAAGCTTTCACAGCGATGCGCGCCCGGGGCGCCAAGGTCACTGATATCGCTATCCTGGTCGTGGCCGCGGATGAAGGAGTCAAGCCTCAGACGGCCGAAGCCATTAATCATGCGAAAGAAGCCGGCGTGCCTATTATTGTGGCGATCAACAAGATCGATAAACCCAACGCCAATATCGACAAGGTGAAAGGCGAATTGGTCGAATATGAACTGCAGGCAGAAGACTGGGGCGGCAAAACGATCATGGTGCCGGTGTCCGCCCATACGGGCGAAGGCATCGACGACCTTCTTGAAATGATTCTTTTAGTGGCTGAGATGGAAAACATCAGGGCCAACCCCAGGCGCATGGCGGTCGGCACAGTCGTTGAGTCCCATCTTAACCCTTCATTGGGGCCAGTCGCCACGATTCTTATAAACACAGGAACCCTGAGGGTGGGGGATATGGTGGTAGTCGGCAATACGATGGGGCGCGTTAAGACCATGCACGATGACAAAGGGCAGAATTTAAAAAAAGTGCTTCCTTCCGGCGCGGCCCGGATTTCCGGTTTAAACAAGGTCCCGAAAGCCGGCGATATCCTGCAGGCGTTTAAAGATGAAAAGATCGCTAAAGAGCGCCTTAATCAATTGACGGAACTCAGACGCCAGCAGGAAGAGGGCGAGTCCGGTTCTATGGTGGAACGCATCGTTTCCCAGATCAATACCGGAGACATCAATTACTTAAAACTGGTGGTCAAAGCGGATACTAAGGGGTCACTCGAAGCTATTCTGCAGGCGCTGAATAAAATCAAGAACGAGGATGTCGCGGTGAAAGTAATCCATTGCGGAGTAGGTAATATTTCCGATACGGATGTGGTGATGGCGTCAGCCAGCCAGGCGCTCCTGGTCGGTTTTCATGTCGTGGCTAATGTGCACGTCAGAAAACTGGCGGAAAAAGAGCATGTGGACATCAAAAATTACACTATTATCTATAAACTCACCGAGGATGTCCGGGCGATACTCTCCGGCATGCTCGAGCCCGAGATCAATGTGGTTGAACTGGGCGAGATGGTCATAAAGCAGATATTCCTTGATAAAAAGAAATGGGCGATTATCGGATGCGCAGTAAAGAAAGGAAAGGTCACCAGTCATTCCATGGTCCGTGTAACGCGCGATGGGGAGACTTTGTTTGAAGCAGAGATCGAATCTCTTAAACATGTAGCCCAAGATGTGACAGAACTGGAGAAAGGATCCGAATGCGGGATCCGCATCAAAACACCTCAGCCCGTGCAGGAAGGGGATAAGCTGGAAGTGTTTAAGATCGAGAAGAAAGAAAGGACTCTGTAAGGGGTAAAAGGATATTAATATTATTATACAATATTTTTAAATATCTGTCTATTTATTTTAAACGCCCTCCAAAAAGTCTATTTTTTGGCTTAACAAAGCCAAAAAATTTTTGTCTTAACAAGAAATAAGAGGGGGAGGGATGTTGACAAAATAAAAAATCTATGTAAAGTAAACAGCCTATCCTCCTAAGTTTAGACCCCATGAAGAAATTAGGTTGTTGTGATACGCCTGTTGAATGGGCGACGGAAAAAGCCGATATTTCTAATTTCCGTTACAGATTATTTAATCTGCTTTTACCGCTTTTTTTGGCCACAGTGCCGATGGGATGCGCTGCCCAGAAATCAGCGATGACCAATCCTCCGGCAACCGCTAAACCGGCCGTAACAGGTAATCAGCACAAAGGTAAGAAAAAGCCTTCCGGGGCAAATGTGGACATAAGGAAAGGAAAAGATGAACACGAGCCAGCGCTTGAAAAGGATGATGGGAAGCCGGACGACAAAGAATGGGAGGATATTCGCAGATGGATCAACAAGCTCCGCCGGGACCCAAAAGCGTATCAGAAGTGTTATGATAATTGGGAATGTGACCAGGTTTAAACAATGGAAAAACAACCACCTTTAAAACAGCGGCCGGGGATGATGGGAAAGATGTTAAGACATCGTAAAGCGATTGCTGGGCTTGGCTTACTGGGCGGTTTTTTCGTTTTGAAGTCCACTGGCTGCCTGGAAGCCAGTCGGGTTAAACCGGAGCCTCAAAAACCAGCGCTGGCGGAACAGGCACCTATTGTTAATAAATCACAACAAAAAGCCAGAGAAGCTTTGGTCGCCGTACTAAGCCAGAATAAAAAATCCGCGCCGGAAATCCGTGTGCCCGATGACGTCGGCTTCGGCGGTCCTGATCCGGAGGCTGAGGAAGGCGATAAAAATCCGTGTAAAGAAATGAAGGCAACCGCCCTTTTATTTATGAGTCTGCCCTACGAAGAACTGCAGGAAGCGATGCAAAAAACAGGGTTTGATGAACTATATGAAATGAAGGATTATTTTAATTCGCTTGAAGGTCTGCGCGACGCCATTCGCTATGGTGATCAGGATAGCATCAGGAATGCTGCCCTGGAGGTGCTGCGCGCCGGTTCCTTTTGGGAAAAAGAATCGGATTTTCATCAAAGGTACCTGAGTATACGCCGGGGGATTATAAAGAAATCCGGAAAGGATGGCAGAGAGAAGGTAAAATTCATCAAGCAGGTATCAATGTCCGCCCATCAATACGCACAGCTTTTAGCCAGCATGTAAGAGGAATAGGAAGCGCTTAAACTTGTTAATCGTTCAATTATTTGGTATAATAATATGATTAGCTTTTTTGATATGGTCAGCAACGACGACATTCTTAAAATACTCGAAAGGCATAAAAATGTATTTCCTGCAGACCAGGTCAGACTGATCAAAGAAAATGTCGGTTTACTCTCGGATAAGACTAAACAGAAAATCGTCAATGCCGCCCGGCACGCGGAAGGGGTGATCGCGGTGGTGGAAAAATTTGAATCCGAAGTCCATCGGCTGAAAAAAGAGGATGAGGCAGCTATTGCCGAATTCAAAGCCAAGACAAAATCATTTGAAAAAGGGGAACGTGAACGGGAGGGCGAAAGGGCAGAAACTATGTTAAGAAACTTATAAACTTATTTTTTTAATTTAAATCATCATGCCAGAAGGAATCGTTGAAATCGTCGACCAGGATTACAAACCCTACGAAAAATCCGGCGAAAAGGAAGAGCCTTTGTTGGTTTTAAGTCATAAAGGCGAAGAGGAACTCAATAAATTGTTTGGAAGCAAAAAAATCGTGGAAAGTTTTAAAGAACTGCTTGAGAAGGAAAGCGGAGAAATTGAAGACGAACATGAAGCGGGATTTTTACAGCCAAATACAGCGCTCGATTATAACAACATGTATGGGGCCGCCATTGAGCGCCGGGATTATTACAATCTGGTTTTTGAGAACCTGCTTCGCGATCTTAAGAGGCTTGGGGAGGAGCCAGGAGAAGGCCAGACGACAGATGCTCTTAAACAAAGAGCCCTTCAGTCTCTTGGCCTTGAGCTTGATCTGGCATCTGAAGAGATACAGCAGGAGATCAAAGCAGCCAAAACTCAGGAGATCAGAGATAAAAAAAGGGGTGACCTGAGAAGGGAGGCAGGTATTGATTCACGCGGTTTGTATGGCGGCTAATCTTCAAACACCCCCCTCCCCAGCCTGATCATCGTTGCCCCCTCTTCAATGGCGATCCGGTAATCCTCGCTCATTCCCATCGACAGAACATTAAAACTCGGACTTCGTAACTCGAAGCTCGAGTTTTTTATTTGATCAAATAGCTGTTTAAGCTTCTTAAAACAACTCCGAATCTTATTCTCATCATCCGAACGGACGGCCAGGGTCATCAGCCCCCGCAGTTGGATGTTTTTAAATTTAGATACTTCTTTAATTAAGTTTCCCGCATCACTTAGTGGCACACCCCCTTTTTGGGGTTCATCGGACGTATTTACCTGAATCAGAACTGGCATTATTTTGTCGATTTTACGGCATTCTTCATCAATCTTCTGTGCCAGCTTCAGGCGGTCCACACTCTGGATCATATCAAAAGAACGTACTACCTCACGTACTTTATTGCTCTGGAGCCGGCCGATAAAGTGTTTGGTGATGTTTTGCGGGAATTCAGGCAGTTCCCGCAGGCGGCTTTCGCCAATGTCCGTCACACCGGCCCGGACCGCTTCCTTTATTTCCTCTGCCGTCCGGTTTTTAGTGACGGCGACAAGAGTAATTGAGGGGCTGATTTCAGATCGGATAGATTGGATGTTTTTAGTGATACTCATATACCAATGATAAATCTGAAATCTGAAATCTGAAATGTTTTCTTTTTTTTGTTAATTTTTCTTTTTCTTCCCCTTCCTGACCCTGAACTTGATTCAGGGGTTTCAGGATCTGTGTTCTTACCCCCCCAATTGAATTGGGGCCCCGCGCGAAGGGGAACAAAAATGAAAAATTGATAATTATAATCGGATTATGTTAAAATGACCCCGACTTACAAATAAAAACAGAATTATGAGAACGCTTTATCTGCTTGGCGCCATTATCGTATTCCTGATGATCCTTGTTTTAACCCTGCCGCAATTCGGCGCCACTTGTGTCTGGTATCTGATCAATGCCAATTCTAGTCCGCCCCTCGTCCTCTTTCAGGCGGCCGGCCTGGGAGCGATTATGGGAGGGTTATTGGTATTGTTCTGGAAGACCCCCCGTTCAGGTTCCGACGAGGAAGACAGCGATGCCGAAACCAGCCGTTAAGCCAGTATACAAAAAATACCCATGAGCAAAAAATAAGTTCTATGTTTGAAATATAGATTTTTTTTGTCAATTTGAATATATGGCTTAAATAAGCCTTTTTTTTAAATGCATATTTTGATATTACAGAAAAATGCTTGCAAACAAAAAGGCGCCTATGTATAAATTATGTGCACAAAAAGAAGCAACAAAAACAAAAGGCAAAAAGAACATTAAAATCTTTCGCCTTATTTTTTATCTTTCATGTATGCTTAAAGCTCTTTTTAGCTCCAAGACCCGCATTAAATTGCTGACGACCTTTTTGCTGAATCCGGATGAGGAATATTTTATCCGTGAGCTGACACGCAAGCTGGATGAACAGATCAATTCCATCCGCCGGGAACTGGATAACCTTAAAAAGATCGGCCTTTTAAAGAGCCGGGTGCGCAATCGTAAAAAATATTATTACGTGAATAAGGATTTTGTGATTTTCAATGAATTGAAAGATATTTTGCTGAAGGCCATGAACACGGATGGTGACCTGATCCGCCAAGTCAGTAAGCTGGGAGAAATCGACCTCCTGGTTTTATCGGGCGTTTTTGTAGGGAAGGATTCAGAAGTCGACCTCCTGATCGTGGGAGATATAGATAAAGAAAAGCTTCAGAAATTATTGGCTGAAAGCTCTAAATCCGGCAAGGACCTGAAGTTCACGAGCATGAGCAAGAAAGACCTGCTGTACCGTCTGGATATGAAAGACCGCTTCATCCGTAATCTGATTTTAGACGATAAGGCGATTGTCGCAATCAACAAGATGAAAAAAGAACTTGAGAAGATACGGTATTAGTGCAAGTTTAAAGTGCAAATTTTTTAAATCCTTGCACACGCACTAATCCCTTGCACTAAAAAAACCTTGCATTCTCTCCATAACTTCATTAAAGTAAGCAAGCAATTTTTAACTCTATATAGAAATGCATCCTACTATCCGAGACGCTCAAAAGAAGCAGCTAAAGCCATTGCCTGAGGTAAAACCAGGTTATACCGTACGCATACACCAAAAGATCAAAGAGGGTAATAAAGAACGTGTCCAGGTTTTCGAAGGGCTGGTGATCAAGATCGGCCATGGCGAAGGCATCGAAAAAACTATCACGGTGCGTAAGGTGGTGGAGGGAATAGGAGTCGAGAAAGTCTTCCCTCTCCATTCACCCGGTATCAAGAAAATCGATGTGAAGAAAAAGGCGAAGGTCCGCCGCTCCAAACTGTATTACATGCGTGACCGTTCCGGTAAATCCGCACGTCTGCAGGAACGCCATGTGACTGATGTCGAGCGCGCGGAAGAAGAGGCGAAAATGGAGGCGATGATTGAGGAGGCAGTAAAAGCCGAGGAAAAGAGAAGGGCAGAAGAGAAAAAGGCAGAAAATCCTGATGCGCCAGAGGTATCCGACAATACGGCGGCACCGGAAGGTGACGCTGAAGGTACGATTTCACAATCGCGCCCCGAGGAAGACGCCGCAACTGATGAACCCAAAGAAGAAACTCCTGCTGAAGAGTTAAAAGAAGAGGATGCCGGAGAAAAACCTGCTAAAGGCACTGAATCCGCTGAAAGTGCCGAATAAACAATCCAGTATAGCCGGTTAAGCCATCAATCACCCTGACCGACGGGGTTTTTGGTATAATAGACCCATGCGCATAGGACTAATAGGAAATTACGGGGCTACGAATGTGGGGGACGAAGCGATCTTAAACGCGATTTTAAAGAGCCATTCAGGCCATGAGTTTATGGTTTTTTCCGTCAGTCCGAAAGAAACCGCTCATCAGTTCGGTGTCAAATCCGCCCCCTTATTTCCTTTGGGATTCCGTTCCTTTTTCAGGCATGGTTTTCGTGAGCCTTTCAGGGCTTTAAGGTCTGTGGATGCCGTTATCCTGGGCGGCGGCGGACTGCTCCAGGATGAATATTTATATGCCTGTTTCCTATGGGCCTGGCAGATATTCTGGGTAAAGTTTTTAGGAAAACCTCTTTTTATTTACGCGACGGGGGTCGGCCCTCTAAAGACGTGGATCGGCAAAAGGCTGACACGTAACATTTACCGATACGCTATGGGGATCACGGTCCGGGATGAGACTTCATGCAATACCCTGCACCGTTTAGGCCTGGCTAAAGAAAATATCGAGGTCACGGCGGATCCTGCGTTTTTGTTTAAACATCTGGACCAGGAATTACCCAGGACTCCGCATAGCTACCTTGTATCCTTGCGCCCCTGGCTGAAATACAATTCGAAGATCATCCATACATTCACCGATTATCTTCTGAGGCTGAAAGAGGAGAGAGCGGCTGAATTTACGTTTGTGTGTATGCAAAGCATCCGCGAGCATGATCATCGGGTGCTCGACCCTGTCATGAAAAAAGTGGGGGGCACCTTGCTTACTCCTAAACATTTTTCCGAACTACTGCAGGCGATGAGCCAGACAGAATTCGCCATCGGTATGCGTTATCATTTTCTGATTGCCGCGATGCTCACCAAAACCCCGGCTCTGGCCATCAGCTACAGCCATAAAGTCGACAGTCTTTATAAACATTCCATTCTGGAGCCCTATCATCTGAATTTGGCTGATCTAAGCCTTGAAAATCTGGAAAAAAAGATGAAACGTCTGTCGGTGGATTATAACAACATCAAACTTTACCAAAAAAGGCGTTTCGAGGATTTTAAGGAGCTGGCGGAAAAAAATGTGGAGTATTTTGATGGATTTATAAAAATGTTGACCGAAAGCAATGAAACTGCTAAAGTCAATCAGCCAAAATAGTTTAGATAACCCATAAAGTCATGTTCGCAATCGCAGAAATCGCTGGAAAACAGCATAAAGTCCAGAAAGGAGACGTTTTAAAAGTCGATAAGCTAAAAGACTTCAAAGAAGGAGATAAAGTGAAGATCGACAAAGTGCTTCTAAAGTCCGATGGCAGTAAAACCGAAATCGGCACCCCCCATGTATCCGGCGCGTCTGTCGAGCTGACGGTAAAGGCGCATGGTAAGTACGACAAGATCAAGGTTTACAAAAAGAAACCTAAAAAACGGTACGAACGCACTTATGGTCATCGTCAGCATTACACTGAAGTGGAAGTGACGGCGGTTAAGTAAAAAAACTGTAGGCGCGATTCACGAATCGCGCGCGAGAATGGCGATTCTCGCCTACAGTTTTTTCAGCACCTCCTTCAGATCATCCGGAAGCGGCGCAGTAAGTTCCATGACTTCGTCATTTTTCGGAAGTCGGAATTTTAGATATTCGGCATGAAGAAATTGCCTTTTTAGCCCTCGAATTTCGAGATTAGAGTTTAGAATTTTATTTCCATACATCTCATCACCTGCTACCGGATGGCCGATTGAGGCGAAATGGACACGGATCTGATGAGTGCGCCCGGTGACGATCTGCACTTCTACTAAACTGTAATCACCTATATATTTTTTTACTTTGTAATGAGTGAGGGCGTATTTGGCCTTTTTCCGGCCCGAAACGCGCATATCCTGCTCGCCATGGATCTTTTCGAGCGGCGCCTCGATACTGCCCTCCTTGGGGCTTAAATGACCCTTCAGGAGTGTGAGATACTGCTTGGTGACCTTCCGTTCCTGTATCTGCTTGGCAATATGATTGTGTGCCTGATCGTTTTTGGCCACAATAATCAGGCCGGAGGTATCTTTATCCAGACGATGGACGATACCGGGCCGTTTCTCCCCTCCGATTCCGCTCAGGTCTTTGCAATGGTGCATCAATGCATTCACCAAAGTGCCGGAAACATGTGCCCCATGATCCGTCGGGTGCACCACCATACCGGCAGGTTTGTTTACAACCACAATATCCTTATCCTCATATATAATATCGAGCGGGATATCCTCTGCCTGAACACCGATTTCTTTAATAGACGGTATATCCACGATCAATTCATCATTTTCATTTACTTTGTGGGCGGATTTTGTCGTTTTTTTATGATTCACAAAAACATGACCGCCTTTGATCAGTTTTTGGATGAATGAACGGGTCAGATCCGGCTTTACTTTGGCAAGATACTGGTCGAGCCTCATCCCATCGTCCGATGATGTGGGGGTATAATGTCTCATTTTTCTAAGTTCTATTGTACACGCATGGGGCCCCTATTCAATAGGGGGGGTAGTAATATCAATAGGGTTCCGCTCTACTCAAAGTAAATTTTCTGCGCAAATTTACATTTCGTAGTCCTGCACTTCAGTCGTCCATTCGGACTCCTTCCGTTCCGGATCGCGTCACTCGC
>JAFGCR010000027.1 GCA_016932495.1 Candidatus Peregrinibacteria bacterium | reverse complement strand
GGTGAAGGTGAAGGTGAAGGTGGGGGGGAGGGCGAAGGGGAAGATGAGGAGCCGACAGAACCCCAGACCATCCAGTACACACCGGAAGGCCCCGAAGATCCGAATATCCGCTGCAGTATTAAATTAAAACAGGAGGATCGGAATGACTGCTGCCAGACTGCTTTTGCCGATGAGCCGCACCCCACCTGTTCTTACACCGGCTACTGGCTGTTCAATTACCATACACGGCTGTGCTATTACCATTGTTTCCACCCCTGCAATAAAGGCGACCAGGGCCAGCGTGATGCATGCTGTTTAGATCAGCATTATTACGACACGACCCCGCCCTGCATCGGAAACTGGACCTATGACGATGCGGTCAACGGCTGTTTTTATGAATGTATGGACGCTGATGAGCTGGAAGAATATTTTGGCGAAGATGAAACGGTTTTTACCGACTTTGTGAGCCAGGCCTGCAGCGGCCATAGCAATCCGGACCTGTGCTGTGACTACAATCTGAAAAATGAACTTTCCATCGGACCCCACCCCGGCTTCCCGGACTGCATCGGCCGATGGAATTTTAATGAGGCCACTTCCACCTGTGAATTTACATGCGCCAGCTACGGAGAAATGCTGGACATTCTGGGGCAACTGGAGGAACAGAGAGGAGAATAGGGAATGTTGTTAGCAAGAGCAAAAGCAATAGTTAGTAGTATGGTAATTTATACACTCTTGCTATTGCTGCCAGCTCCTACACTATTGCTTTTTTACCCCATGGATAATCGCCAAGTTTAATAATTCATCTAAAAGCTGTTCACGGGTTCCGGTTTCTTCATCCGGGCTATAGCCAAATAAAAATACCAAAAGCCGACGGCATTCAGCCGCGCTTTTTTGACGACAGACCATCAAATCCGCTGATTTTTCCTCCTGTGATTTTCTCTGATCGATGCTCATGGCCGGCCCTTTACTTTATTCAGACTTGTAATATCTGTCAAATTCGCCCATTTGCCCCTTGTCGGCTTTCTGGTTCCTATGTATAATACAATGGCCTTAGACGGGCTGTTTTTTATTTTCCCCTCCCCTATGAAGATCCTGGACGGCAAAGCATTGTCGGAGGAATTGATCGATTCCGCAAAGGATGAGGCGACGAAGTGGAAACCCAAGCTGGCCGTGATCCTGGTCGGTGAAAATCCGGCGTCTTTGGTGTACATAAAAAATAAGAAAAAGGCCTGTGAACGGGCCGGTATCGAATATGAGGAACGCCGGTTTCCGGATACCATTACCCAAGACCAGCTGATCAGCGAGATTGAAAAAATCAATACAGATGATGGTATAAGCGGACTGATCGTCCAGCTTCCCCTTCCTGAACACATTCAGGTGCCGCTGGTGATCCGGGCCATCGATCCCAAAAAAGATGTGGACGGGTTCCACGCTTACAATTTAGGAAAAATATTTTTAAGCCCGGATTTTGAAGACCTCCCCCCTGCCACCCCTTCCGGCATCATCAGACTCCTCGACCATTACGATATCCCGATCCGCGGGCAGGAAGCGGTGGTGGTGGGTCATAGCAACCATGTGGGCAAACCGGTGAGCATAATGCTGCTCAACCGCAATGCCACGGTAACCACCTGTCATATCCACACCAAAGACCTAAAAAGCCACACCAAACGCGCGGACATCCTGATCGTGGCGGTAGGGAAGGCAGGCCTCATCACCGCCGACATGGTCAAAAAGGGTGCGGTGGTAGTGGATGTCGGGATCAACCGGACGGAAGACGGTAAGTTATGCGGGGATGTGGATTTTGAAAACGTCAGCAAAAAAGCGAGCTTCATTTCCCCGGTTCCCGGCGGCGTCGGCCCCATGACCGTTGCTGCCTTGATACTGAATACAGTCCATGCGGCTAAACGGCAAAACTTAAAACCCTGAAAACTTGTAAACTTGAAAATTAATTTTTAGTTTTCAAATTTTTAAGTTTTCAAATCCCTAATTTAAAAAACTATGTGCGGAATCCTTGGAATTATCAGGAACACTCCTGCCGTTCAGGACCTTTACGACGGTTTGGTCGTCCTCCAGCACCGGGGACAGGACGCCGCCGGCATTGCCACCTTTGACGGGCAGCATGTCCATCTGAAAAAAGGGAACGGGCTGGTCCGGGATGTCTTCCGCACCAAGAACATACTCCGCCTTCAGGGCAATATGGGCATCGGGCATGTGCGCTACCCCACCGCGGGCTGCAGCAGCGCCGAAGAAGCCCAGCCTTTTTATGTGAATGCCCCCTTTGGGATCGCTTTGGCACACAATGGCAATCTGACCAATTATGACAAGCTTAAAAAGGAAGTACATGAAACGAATATGCGCCACCTGAATACCACGTCGGATTCGGAAGTGCTTCTGAACATCCTGGCTTTTGAACTGAGCATGGAAGTAAAAAAACGCTGTGAACTCAAGCCCGCGCAACTCTTTAAAGCGATGAAGCGGGTTTTTAAAAGGGTCAATGGCGGCTATAGTGTGGTTTCCCTGATCGTGGACCATGGCATTCTGGCCTTCCGCGACCCGAACGGCATCCGGCCGCTGACGCTGGGGGTGCGGAAAAACGGAGGAAAGCCAGAATACGCGATCTCTTCTGAAAGCGTGGCCATCCAGACCCTTGGCTTTAGTATTCTCAGGGATGTGGCGCCGGGTGAAGCGATTTATATCGATAAGGATCACAATCTTCACACGGAGCAATGCGCCAAAGCCGTTCCGCGGCCCTGTATTTTTGAACACGTGTATCTGGCCCGCCCCGACAGCATGATCGACGGCATCAGCGTGTATAAGACACGGCTGAGAATGGGGCAGTATCTGGCCAAGCAGATCAAAAAAGACAAACTGGATATCGATGTGGTCATCCCTGTGCCGGAGACCTCACGCCATATCGCCATCACGCTGGCCTCGGAACTGAAAGTGAAATACAGGGAAGGATTTATGAAAAACCGCTACATCGGCCGCACGTTTATTATGCCCAACCAGGCAGTCCGCAAAAAATCCATCCGCTACAAACTCAACCCCATCACGCTGGAATTCCGGAATAAAAACGTGCTATTGGTGGATGACAGTATCGTGCGCGGGAACACATCCAAGCAGATCGTGGAAATGGTAAGGGAATCGGGCGCGAAAAAAGTGTATTTTGCTTCTGCCGCGCCCCCGCTGATCAACCCCTGCGTGTATGGCATCGACATGCCGAGCCGGAAGGACTTCATTGCCAACAAGCTGAAGCACGATGATATCTGCAAAATGATCGAAGCGGATAAGCTTTATTATCAAAAATACGAAGACCTGGAGCGCGCGGCGCACGTGGGAAACCCGAAGATCAAAAAATTCTGCTGGGCCTGTATGGGAGGTACTTACCCTGCGGGGAAAATCACCGAAGAAGTGCTCCAGCGCGTGGAACAGCAGCGGGACACCTGTGAACCGACGGATGAAGACCAGCTGACACTATTGTGACGAAGTGACGATATAACGATATGACTTTTTTGTTATTAGCCTGCTTTGTCATTTCGTCATTTCGTTATTTAATCTAATGAAAATCTGTTTAAAGATGACCGGGTGCAAGAATAACCGATATGAACTGGATCAGGTGATTTTATGGTGCGCGCAAAACGGCGCGGAACTGGTGACCGATGACCGGGAGGCGGATTTTTGTGTGATCAACACCTGCACGGTTACCCATGTGGCGGATAAAAAATCCCGCCAGCTGATCCGAAAGACCAAAAACGCCAATCCAAACCTTAAGACCATCGTGTTCGGATGCGCGGCGCGGATGCAGAAGGAAGGATTTAAAAAAATTAAGGAAACTGATTATTTACTTGGTGATTTATCTGATGTCATCGCCTTTCTGCAGAAAAAATTGAAGAAAATTGAAAAAAAGGAAGTAAAAACAGATTTACCATCCCGTGCCCGGGCACTGGTGCAGATCCAGGACGGGTGTGAAAATTTCTGCACCTACTGCATCATCGCCCGGGCACGGGGGCGGTCTAAAAACCGGCCGGCGAATGACATTATTGATGAGATCAGCCGGCACAGTAAAAATGGATTTAATGAAGTGGTGCTCACCGGCATCAATATCGGCGCGTATGGGGCCAGTAAAACGACTAAGCCCGATGAGAGCAGGTTAGCGGAACTGCTGACGGATATTTTAAATAGGACGACCATCCAGCGAATCCGCCTGAGCTCACTGGGGCCTCAGTATTTTAATGATGAACTTTTCACCGTTCTTAAAAATCCCCGCCTCTGCCGTCACATCCATCTTTCCATCCAGTCCGGTTCGGATACGGTGCTTAAGCGGATGAACCGTTATTACACAGTCGCTGATGCTGAGGGGGTTATCCAACGATTAAAGCGTGATATTCCCGGCATCGCTATCACCACGGATATTATTGTGGGGTTTCCGGAAGAAACAGATACGGAATTCAAAGAAACGCTGGATTTTGTGAAACGGAACCCGCTGGCCAAAATCCATGTGTTCCCCTATTCCATCCGCCCGGACACCCTGGCGGCTGCGATGAAACAAATTCCGGACAACGTTAAAAAAGAGCGGGTAAAAAAACTGCAATCCCTTGCCGGTAAACAGCGCCGTGAGTTTATTGAAGACCAACTAGGAAAAACGGTATCCGTTTTATGGGAAAAGGAGAATGAAGGACTGACCGATCATTATATTCGGGTAAAAGGAAAAGGCGTTGTACGTTCTGTTACGACTGTGAAATTGATGAAAAAAAATATTATCGATTGTCGTTTATCGTAACTCGATGCTCGATCGAGCTTCGCGTTACGAATTACGATTGCCATAATATCACATAGGTATGACTTCAATCCGCTCATCGACTTTTTCCCGAAGCGTGTATTCAATTGCCTGTAACGTGCCGGTGGAGGCCATGGGACATCCCTGACACGCGCCGTAATAACGGATGAGCACATCGGTTTTTTTAATATCCGTGATCTCGATTCCGCCGCCATGTGATTCGAGCATGGGTAACACGTCGGCTTCCAGCGCTTTGTGGATCAATTTGATCTGTTCTTTGATGTCTAGTTTGGTGAAATCCTTCTTTTTCATATTTTCGTATTGTGGGCCGTATAGTGGAGCGCATTGTGGACCGAATCGTGGCTCGCATAGTAGCTATCACTATTTGGTCTACTATTCGGCCAACGATTTGAGCCACTATTCGGATTCAGCTATTTCGCTCTGCATCTTCGCTTTGATCTCCTGGATCTCATCCAGCAGTTTCACAAAATCCTCTTTCGGCATGACCGACGTTCCCACCAAGCCGAGCTTAAGGTTATGGTCCTTTTTCTTCAGCAGATAATTCAGCAGCCAGAACCCGCCGAAAAAATAGAGGAACATGATGGGCACCACAAGCGGGATCCCGAACAGTTTTAAGTCGATGGTCAGGAAAAAATCGTAAAACGCGTGGATGACCATTGACGAGACCAGGCCGATAACCATCATCTCATCGTGATACACATGGGATTTTTTTAGGTGCAGGACTTTTTTAAGAAAAACCAGAATCGGATGGCGGATCTGCTTCATATGCTGGATTTTGAGCATGGGCGAGGCGAAAAAGGCCATCCCGTAATAGTAGCCGAGTAAGCCGGAACACAGCACGTGGACCATGGTCACAATGGTGACGCGCATGAGCGCGAAGGCGAAAAATCCGCCCGCACTTATCTGCCCCCAATGCTGACTGAAGTAGAGGATATTTTCCAAAAAAGCGAAGCCCAGCGCACTGATCACGGCCAGTTCGATCACATCGTCGATGGATTTAAAGAAACGGTGGTTGATCAGGCGCATGATCCAGAATTTGCCGTATTCCTCGATCACCCCTACCCCTACAAAACTGAGAAAAAGCGCGAGCACCGGCCGGGTGCCGAGCAGGGTTTTGATGTTTTCGGCGAAATCCGTGGGCTGGACATGGAAAAAGATCAGGTTAATGGTCTGATCCCAATAGCCCTGATAGATCAAAATCAGACGCGCGGCCAGCATCCCCCCGATGAATGTGAGGGCGACCAGCCACTTGTTTTCGTGATGCCTGCGCAAAAACAGATACAGCCAAATCAGGGCAGGGATGATCGCGAGCAGAAAGATGATGATCGGTTTTAAAAATTCCATTTGGTTTTTTACGTCACTGGCATTATACAATAACTTGCCGTGCTTTTCTCTATCAATTTACCAACTGCAAATCGATCCGTCATCATCGATATCAGACAGATCAATCTCTCTCACATCTTTTAGGTTTGCCAGAT
The DNA here is from genome assembly GCA_016932495.1 of Candidatus Peregrinibacteria bacterium. GTDB lineage: Bacteria > Patescibacteriota > Gracilibacteria > UM-FILTER-43-11 > UM-FILTER-43-11 > JAFGCR01. The sequence continues at coordinate 22,015 of JAFGCR010000027.1, read as the reverse complement.
TCATCCGGACAGTGCGGATGAGGGCATGAGTATCATCGCGAATGCATTCAGGCAGTGCCTGAACTTCCGCCTTATCATCCGCTTCCGGCCGGCATTCCGCCTTTTTAACGACCGCGTAAGCCCTGTCCATCAGCGACTGAACGGTTTCGGTCCCCTGTTCGGTCTCGATCTTCAGCCCCTGGACAATATGCATACATAAACGTCCCAGCTGCCTAAAGCTCAGTTTGGCTGGCGGGCGAAAGTCAAAGGGATTTTCAGAATGCGGATGGTCTTCGCCGAGTTTTGAATAGGTCATAAAATAATTGACTTAAATATCATCCCATTCCTCTTCTTTTTCTATCCGGTCCGGACGCCAGCGTCTTCGGTGCGAATCCGTGTCTTCCGGCTCGAATCCTTTGACTCCAAATATCCGTTCAACGAGCGGACGGATATCCGCGGGAATGTCTTCCGGGCGCCTGGCCTTTTCCCTGACCAGCGCCAATTCGAGCATCACCTCTCCCAGTTTTTCCCGCGCTTTAGAGACCAACTCATTTGGCAATTTCCCTTCGGCCAGCTTATCAAGCGCGGGGGGATCGGTGGAACAGCAGGTGATAACGTAGTCATCTATCAACTGACGTTTTTTGCTTTCACTAAGCCATTTTTTTCTTGATCTGGGCATATTTAAAATTTAAGTATCTCTTTATACTGGATTTTCTGCGAAAAAGAAAGCTTAAAGGGCGGTTTTGGCAATATAATGACAGCCCAGACTGGTCTCGCGTGCCAGGGCAGCCTGGATGATTTTGTAACAAACCAGCTGGCGATGCTGGATGCGGTAATCCCGCGCCGGGATCTCGGTGATCTCACGCAGGGCCGTTTTAAGGCCATCAGGGGTCCGCACGATCCCTGCACGTTCCCACATGATCTGGCCGATACGCTTGGCATATGCCTGCACCTGTGCCAGAGGTTCCATGACGATTTTAGGCGAAGTGAGCGGAATGGTTTCATCGATATCGGTTTTTTCGTCGATGAGCTTACTTCTTTCAAGCGCTTCCGCAATCGCTTTCCCGAATATCAATCCTTCCAGAAGCGCGTTACTGGCTAAACGGTTGGCGCCGTGCACATGGCTGCAGGCGACCTCGCCGACGGCGAAAAGCCCCGGGAGCTTGGTGGCTCCGTGGAGATCAACCGGAATGCCGCCGCAGGAAAAATGCGCCACCGGCGTGATGGGGATGCGCTGTTTAAAAAGATCGAAACCGTATTGTCTTAAACGTTTGGTGATATTGGGGAAATTCTGCTTGATCTCTTTTTTGTCCAGATAACGTATGTCTAAATAAACCGGTCCGTTCATCATCTCAAAATGAATGGCGCGGGTGACCGTGTCGCGCGGAGCCAGTTCCGCGCGGGAATCATACTCCTCCAGAAAGGATTTGCCCTGATGGTCCACGACCCTTGCCCCGAATCCTCGCAGGGTTTCGGACAGTAAAAAATGCCGGCCGTTATCGGGCGTTGCCAGCGCTGTGGGGTGGAACTGGATAAATTCGAGGTCCTCCAGTTCTAAACCGGCGTTGGCCGCCAAAGCCAGTCCATCCCCTGCCGACGCTTTGGTATTGCTGGTCTTGGCAAAAAGCTGGCCAAGACCGCCCGTGGCCAGAATGGTGTGTTTCGCCAAAAAAGCTTCGGTTTCCGCGCTGTCTTTTTTGCGCATGAACACCCCGCGGCAGCTGTTCTGATGCGTGATGAGCTCCACCGCTTCCGCGTCCTCCTCCACAGTAATATTCTTGGATTTCTGGACAGCTTTGACCAGATGGTCCAGCACATCCTGGCCCGTAAAATCCGTGGTGCGCCAGATGCGTGCGACCGAATGCCCCCCTTCCATGGCGGGTTCTTTTTTAAATTTTATTCCCAGTTTTTCCAGAAACCGGATGGCCTTAGGCGCCCCTTCCACCAAATGCCGTACCGCGTCGCGGTCGTTGTGGTGCGCGCCGGCCTCCATGGTGTCATCGATGTGTTTTTTAAACCGGTCTTCTTTGGTCAGAACCGCCGCGATCCCGCCCTGGGCCCAGTAGGTATTGGCCTGCCGGAGCTTCCCTTTGGTAAGCACCGTTACCTTACCTACATCTTTCAGATGATAAGCAGTGGCTAAGCCCGCGATTCCGGCGCCGATAATAAGGTAGTCGGTTTTTTTCATAAATTCGGATAGACTTCGTATGGACTACGGATAGACTTCGTATGGACTAGTCAATTCGATGTCCATTCGATATCTATTCGATGTCTATTCGATCCGTATTATAACAAGTCTCAAGTGTCAGTCTCAAGTCTCAAGTGGAAATTGGGAGTGGGCTTCTATTTTTCTGAAATCCACTTTCCGCGGGCAAAAATACGCGGCGCCGGCGATCATGGCCGCGTTGTCGGTGCAGTAGATCAGTTGTTTCGGATAAATGAGAAGAATTTTACCTTTCAATTTATCCGACACGGTCTGCCGGAGAAGCTGGTTGGCGGAGACCCCGCCAGCCAGATACACTTCTTTCACCCCAAATTCTCGCGCAGCGGAAACAAGTTTATCGGAAAGGACATCGATAACGGCTGCCTGAAAACTGGCGGCGATGTCGTTTATCGTATTATCCTGCAGGCCGGGATCATTATCCCGGCCTTCGGTAATGTCGGTAATATGTGTACGCACCGCCGTTTTCAGGCCGGAAAAGGAAAAATTATATTTATTTTTCTCATCCAGCATCGGCCGGGGAAAATCGATGGCTTTGGAGTTTCCTTTTTCTGCGGCCTTGGCGATGGCCGGCCCTCCCGGAAAACCAAGACCGAGAAGGCGCGCGACTTTATCAAACGCTTCACCGGCCGCGTCATCCAATGTTTCACCGATCACCTCAAACTGATAATGGCCTTTTAATAAAACCAGTTCGTTGTGCCCGCCGGATACCGTTAGAACGAGGATGGGAAAGGCAGGTTTTTCATCCCGTTCCAGAAAATTGGCGTAAATGTGGCCGGCGATATGATGGATAGGGATGAGCGGTTTTTTGTATATATAGGATAAGGTCTGGGCGGTGTTGATGCCGATCAAAAGCGAAGCCACCAGCCCCGGCGCGTGAGTAACAGCGATGGCGTCGATATCATCCCAGCCGACATTTGCCTCCTCCATCGCCTGATCCACCACGGGAGTGATCTGACGGATATGCTCGCGCGCCGCTACCTCCGGAACCACCCCGCCGGTCTTGGCGTGCAGGTCAACGGAGGAAGCAATCACGTTGCTCAGCACCTTTACGCCGTTTTCGACCACAGCGGCGGCGGTTTCATCACAACTGGTTTCAATACCTAAAATCTTCATAACATTTGACATGTGACATTTGACAATTGACAGTTGCTATATTAGTTTTAATCGCCATAAGTAAGCAAATAGTTTTATTTTGTATTTAATCGAATGTATGAAAAAATTCCGTTTTAGAGAATTTAAAGTTTATAAAGATGCACTAAAATTCAGAAAAGGGTTAAAAACTTTCAGTAGATTAAAATTCCCAAAAGAAGAACAGTATTGTCTGACTTCTCAGTTTTGGAGAGCTCTTGATTCTATTATTTTAAATATAGCTGAAGGTGCCGACAGAAGCACGGATAAAGATTTTTGCTAATTTTTTAAACAAATCCCACACCTCTCTTAATGAGGTTGTAGCCTGCTTAGACTCCGCCTTTCAAGATGGATACATTTCTGACAATGATGTAAATTATTATTTGGAAAAAGCATTAATCATTGCTAATCAATTAATAGCTCTCAGAAAAAATTTATTAATGTTTCCTACCAAATAGGTCAAATGTCACATGTCAATTGTCAAATGTTTAAAAAATAAATTATGATCGACCCTGTTGCTTTTAAAATCGGACCGCTGTCTGTTCGCTGGTACGGCATCAGTTACGGTGTGGGCCTGCTCATCGGGATCTGGATCCTGAGCCAGCTCAATAAAGTGAGAAAGGTGTTTAAAGATACTAACCAACTCTTCGATTTCGCGTTCTGGGTGTTTCTGCTGGGGGTGATCCTAGGCGGGCGACTGGGCTACGTGCTGTTTTATAACCTGCCTTATTACCTTTCGCATCCGACGAAAATCCCGGCAGTGTGGGACGGGGGCATGTCGTTCCACGGCGGGCTGATCGCCTCGCTCATCGTGGGATATGTGTTCTGCAAAAAACAGAAGATCCGCTTCCTGGATGTGGCGGACCTTTCCACCCTGCCCGGCGCGCTGGCTTTAACCTTTACCCGCCTCGCTAATTTCATCAACCATGAACTAGCGGGTCGGCCTATTGAAAACCCGACGTGGAATTGGATGGGGGTGGATTTCGGCGACGGGATCCTGCGTTACCCCTCCCAGTTATTCCAGTCTGCCTCAGCCCTTATCCTGTTCCTTGTACTGCTTTTAATTTTCATACATAAACCAAAAAGAGGCGTCCTGCTTTTCAGCTACCTGATGCTTTACGGGCTGTTCCGGACGGTTACAGAATTCTGGCGCGCGCCCGACCCGCAGATCGGTTTTATCTGGCAGATTTTTACCCTTGGCCAGTTATTCAGTTTCGCCATGTTCCTGGCAGGCTGTATCGGCCTGATCGCCCTGAAACGCCGCCCCTGACTGTTCACGCTTTTCACGGGCTAATTTGTCTAACTTAATCCGCATCAATATAACAGCCATTCCCTCTTTGCTTGGGATCGGGTCTTCTGTAATGCCCTCGTTTAAATACTCCCGATAACCTTTAACCTGTCTGTGAGATCTTAAGCTCTCCGGACTAAAGGGTTTCGGATGTGAGCCGATCGTATTGAGACCTATGAGTGCATCTTCGGATAAGGACATACTTTATTGAGGTTAAATGGAAATTTATTTTAATTATCTTTACTGATTTGTCAACATTCAATCAAATTCATGTTGATCCTGAAAATCCTGAAGGATCAATTAATTTGCTAAATATTAACTAATATGTTATAATATAAATATAAAAAATAAAAAATTCTCCATGGCAAAACCAAGAACAGTTTCTGAAACCCCTGAATTAAGTTCAGGGCCAGAAACCGGCGCTTCAGAGCTTACACCTCCCCGAAAAATCAGCGCGCTTCCTCCCCCGCCTGAAACGGAAGAAAAAGCATTGCCGTCCGCGGAACATCTGTTCCTTCGGCGCGAAAAAACACAGGCGTTCCTGCAGGAAGATGACGGATAATCACCCGCGGCATTCTTCAATAAGATCATTCACCGCTTTGACTGAAATGCCCAGCCTAAGGCAGCGGTCTCTTTGCTTTGCCACCATCGGATGAAGCGCGACCCCCATTAAAACAGTCCCGAAATCCTCTACAAGCCCCTGCAGGATCTTTCTGAGGTCCACTAAGGCTTTTTCCTGCGGATTCAGCCCCTGCAGAGGAAACGATTCGGCCGTTTCGTTATTTTCGGAAGTGAAAAACATATATTTTTATTTTTAAAAGATTAATTTTAATGGCGGCCATTCCCGTTATTGATTTTGGGGAAGGCTCTCATTTTACAGGCTTTCATGATGTCGGTATCGGTGATCTGGCGCTCCTCCGCGGCTTCAGCGGAAGGAACAGTGCGCCGGGACCGGAGGTAGTGCATATAGCCATCGGAAATCGAGACCATGATATTCGGATGACGGGGAACCCCTTTATAATGGACATGGGGATGCATGGTCTCGGAGATGCTGGAGCGATGAAGACGGACGATCTCATAAACCGGCCACGCATCCGGAAGCCGCACGTAATAATCCACGTACTGCTTGTCTCCGAAGCACTGGAATTCGTAATCCTTTTCCTCATTCAGGTCTCCCCCGCCGATGATCATGTTGAATTTGTGGAACCGTAATGAGGGATTATCGCCGTCATTTCCACCGGCGCCCTTTTTCACTTTGTCGATCCGCGTATCATAACACTGTCCGGTTTCCGGGTGGGGAGCGCTGGTCACATCGATCAGATGCTGGCGGACCAGTTCATCATCCCCTTCCTGGGGGTTGACGGGAATCATGCGGACACCTGAATGATCACGGGCTAATTCTTCCAGCGGACGATCCGGCTGCCGCATCCATTTGAGCAATACGGCTTTAAGCGGTTTGATGCGAAGATGGAACATAGCGAACGCGTCAAATTCGGAACCGTCCTCCCTTTTGACGCGCATCAAACGGCAATCCATAGGCTCGATCAGCTGGTTATCGGCCAGTGTTTTCGGAGACTCATCCAGAAATTCACAGGACGTGCATCGGTTGTCATCATCCAGATCATGGGTGCTGACCAGCCATTTTCGTTCAATTCCCCCTGCGAACAAACCCCTGTCTTCCCATAAATCGATTAAAAATTCCATGTCTTTCCGTCGGGGTTCCAGGCTTTTCTCGATTTCAGCCAATGCCAGGATCATCTCTAATTTACGTTTCGCTTCGTAACGGACCTGGCGATCGGGACGATTTTTTTCGTCAAATGCCATAAAAAGCAATTTAGCCAGATTATTAGTGGCGATTACTTCGTTGCGCATAGCCAGCACCAAGCCATAACCGGGCATGGTCTTTTGGGCAACGTCTTCCACCACCTGGTCTGCCAGGCTTCCGTACGCATTGATGCGGTCCTGCATTTGTTCCATAGTCATCTCGTCGCCGAACAGCTGTTTTAACATCCGCTCATTGGTCGCTTCGATCCAATCGCGGTCCATAGAAGCGCCGTTGAGGTCTGAGAGACTTTCAGCCTGCGTCACGTCCAGGATCCGCTCACGGATCTCCCACATCAGTTTATACTGCTCCGGATGCTCGTTTTTTAAATACTCGACGTATTCCCCGTCTTTCAATGACAGCTGGACAGGAAACAGGGTTCCAGCTTCGAGATTGTCGCCTAAGGTGGGAAAATTTTTCTTAAACCTAAACATAGAGGGTTGGAGGGCCATTGTTTTAAGGGTTTATATTATAACATATTTAATTAATTTGTCAATAACTCTTCTCTCTTTTTACAAAAAGAACCTCATCCATATCTGAGGCCCTCTCTCGCATTCTTGTTCTTTACAGGAAATAAAGCCTCAGATATGAGGTTTAATAATGAGATACCATGTAAAAATATGTTTTTGCATTTGGGAGAGGGCTAATGCACTTTTATTGTATAAGCTCCTACAAATAAGTCAAGTTTTCCTTAAATAACAAAGTTGATAAAACGGCAAAAATTTGGTATAATAATAAGATGCAATCAATGTATCTTTATCACTAAAAACACATAAAATGCTCCGAAAACTAATCAAATGGTTTGGCCTTTTCTTTATCGGCTACCTGATCGGGTCACTGATCGAAGACCGGTTTTTTGATGACCGGGATTTTGAAATCCAATAAACCTGATGGCTAAAAAACTGTTCTATTTCATCGGCTTAGGCATAGCCATTGCCTTGATCATGATCCTCCTGGTGCAAAGGGACTTTTTGGCCGGCTCCCAAAAACGGCTTCAGAACCGTTTCTATGATTTTGATTCCGCTAGTTCCGAGATCGTCATCGTAGCGATCGATGAAAAAAGCCTGCGGCCTGAAAACCTTGGCCCCCTGCCGGAATGGTCACGCGAGAATTACGCCAAAGCAATCGGCCTTCTGGCTAAAGAGCGGGCCGCAGTGATCGGCATCGATATTACTTTTCCGGATGCCAAAGTCGGTGATGATGTTTTTGCTGATGCGCTGAAAACTCATTCCAACGTGGTGCTGGCCACCCATTATCACTATGAAAACGGGCAGGCTATCGCCGACTGGCCCAATCCCACTTTAATGGAGGCGGAACCGCTTTTGGGCTGGATCAATGTCCACCATGATGAAGACGGCTATATCCGTGAGCTCCCCGTGATGAGCACTGTTGATGGCAGGGTAATTGAAGCGTTTTCGTTGGCTATCGCGCGCACCTATCTGAATGGCGGGTCAAAGGAGGGGGAGCTGAACGGCTCATGGTATGAATTCTCCAATCGGCTCAGGATCCCGGTCATGGCCAAAAAAGATAACGAGAAAGAGGAGACCGCGTATCACATGTATGTAAATTATTTCGCGGAACCCGGCCGTTACGCCCGTATTTCCATGGCGGACCTGCTGGATGAGAAGCTTACGGATACGGCCGGCAACCGTATGACTTTTGAAGACAAAATCGTGCTGATCGGCCCGACCGCGACCGACCTGCAGGACGATTACCTTTCCCCTGTCAGCAAAGGAGGTATCCGGATGCCGGGGGTAGAGATCCACGCCAATAACATTCAGACGGTCATTTCCGGCCAGTTCCTTCGGGATCAGTCACGCCTGAGCTTGTGGCTGACACTTTTCGGCCTGATCGTCTTTAACTTGTTTTGTTTCGCGCGGGCACGCGTCCGCTTCGCCATCCCCATCCTTCTGGCGGAACTCTTTCTGCTGATGACCGTGGGAATCGCTGTCTATGAATATTCACGCGTGTTTATGAACGTGGTCCATCCGCTTATGACCGTTGCCCTGACGTTTGTCGGCGCATTTTTGCTGCGCTATATTCTGGAGCACAAAAAGCGGCAGTTTGTTGAGGGAGCCTTCGGGCATTACGTGAACAAATCCGTAGTGGAGCAGATCATGAAAGATCCTAAAACGCTGGAACTGGGAGGCGCCAAACGGACGGTTACGGTCTTCTTTTCGGACATCGCGGGATTTACGTCGATCTCGGAAAAAATGGAGCCTGGCAAGCTGGTGAATTTCCTGAACCGTTACCTGGACGCCATGACGGATATTATTCTGGAATATCAGGGGACGCTGGATAAATACGAAGGGGATGCTATTATGGCCTTCTGGGGGGCGCCCATTCCCATGGAAGCGCATGCCAAAAATGCCTGCCTCGCCGCGCTAAAAAACCAGGAAAAGCTAAAAGTGTTCCGGGAAGAATGTGAAAAGCAGGGGCTGCCGCCCGTCCGCATACGCATCGGTCTGAATACAGGCGATGTGATCGCGGGGAACATGGGGTCGGAAAACCGTTTCGATTACACAGTGATGGGGGATACAGTCAATCTGGGCTCCCGGCTGGAAGGAATCAACAAACAGTATGGCACGGAGATCATTATTTCGGAATTCACTTACGAACAGGTCAAAGAGGATTTTGTATGCCGCGAGCTGGACCTGATCCGCGTGAAGGGCAAAGAACAGCCCGTGCGGATCTATGAACTCGTCGGCACAAAAGAAGTGATTTCCCCCGAGGCCATGAAAACCATTAAAGCCTTTGAGGAAGCCCTCGCCCTTTACCGTCGGCTCAGTTTTACCGAGGCCATGAAAAAATTTGCGGAAAACGAAAGCGACCCTGCCTCAAAAGCCTTTGTGAAACGCTGTCAGGGGTTTGTGCAAATCCCCCCGTCAGCCAACTGGGACGGGGTGTATACGTTTACGGAGAAATAACAACAGCAATAGTTTAGGATTTAGTAGCAAGAGTGCAAACTACTCACTACTAACTATTGCTTTTGCTCTTGCTGATTCTGTTATCTTTTTCTTTCTTTTGTAAAATTTTCTTTCTTACCCCCAACCCTTTTTTGTTCCCCTTATTAGGGGGAATTAAGGGGTTGGACCTCGCTTGCGGGGAAATTAACATTGACTAAAATGTTTTTTTGTATTATAATTATTTCCTTTTATTTTCTATAATTAATATTAACGATGGACAAAATACAACAAAATAGACCCGGAAACAGTGCATCTGTCCCAGCTGAAATGCCGGATTTTAAATTAAATCCTGAAATCGTACAAGATATCCTTGCCGATGCTAAGGAATATGAACAGGAATTATCAGATGCTAATACTCCTGAGGAGGAAAAAGTTGAATGTGCAGGGTTGTATTTAGAATGTCTGGCCGCATTATCGGCCGCCAAAGAATCTCTGCCGGAAACGAAACTAGAACTTTCTGAAAGCCTGATACAGAAGGTCATTGGAATGTTAAGTGCTGAAGTCCTTACCGATGAAGCAGACAGGGTAATCGAAATAATTAACAGGACTATCGATAATTGCCACGATGATGAAGATGACGAACTCCTTGTTAGTCAATTAGACATAGAGCATCATCTTCAATACCGCCATCGTTTTATGACCCGTATGGAAGGGGCGAGGCTTGTCTTGGGTGATAAGGCTCCTGATTATTCTGACGAACAAAAGGACGCGGTTTTATATTTTGACGGTTTGATACGTCCGATTGTCTGGGGTATGAGTTTTGCTAACAGCAGACGGAGCGGACACGCTATGATGATCCATCCTGAAAACCGTAAAGATTATTGGTGGTGGTGTGAGGGGTGTAATATATTCTGGGGGGATATTCAGACGGCTGGCGAAGTAGCCGAGCTCATGGAACGCTATGAAACTTTCAGGACTTTCGTAGAACGTTTTCGCCGTACAGCACGGATAATGCTGGGAAAAGCAAAACCAGAAGATGTAAAACCACGGAGAAGTGAGGAAGAGATCATTGCCGCAGTTCTGGAACAGGCGAAAGCAAAAGAACCCGAACAGGAATAATCCTTTTCTTTTTTGTTTATTTTTTCTTTTACCCCTTATATTCTGTCCCCCCAATTGAATTGGGGCCCCACGCGCAGGGAGAGAGAGAAAAAATTACCGACTTATCCAATATAAAACAAACGCGATCACAATAATCAACGCGTTCCGCGCCATCAGACTGTAATTGCGTTTATAGGGGTGGGGGTTTTTGACATTCCGGTACGTCCAGGAGGTAATGTCATATACATAGGTGGCGAGTACCAGCACCAGGAAAAAATGGATGACCGTCCGGTCGCTGAAAAACGCCATAAAAGACCCCGCTGACGGGATAAGCAGATCCCTCATCAGCGTGAGGGAGACCAGCGTGATCACCGCCAGATGGGTGAACTGGTCCAGGAGGTAGATCGTAAAATGGGTTTTCCGGGGGCTGTTTTTTTCCAGCCATACTTTTGTCTGGTCGATGCATACGTGCGTCCCGAAAATAATCCCGACCGAAAGCCACACCTGCCAGAGGCTCCAGAAGGGAAACAAGATGAGGGTTGCAAACAGTAAATGGACAGTGCTATGAAGAAGGACTCCAAGGAATGACCGTTTTTTATACGCCACTAACGCTCCCGGCTGGAACGGGTAATCCGCGAGAAAATGGGTGAAAAAAAGATATGAGATGACTTCCATGATGAATTAAAAAATGGCATTGGCCCGTTTGACCACTTCGTAACTGACGATGGAGGCGATGGAACTGTTCGTTTCAAGCAGGCGTTTAAAATCGTCCTTATTCAGCGTCAGCGCTTCCAAATCAGTCACCGTTACAATGCGGGCATTCCGCGGCTCATCGGAAACCAGAGCCATCTCCCCGAAAAAGGCGTTGTCTTCCAGCACGGCCAATACCGAATCATCGCGGATCACCTGGACCTTGCCGCGTTTGATGATATACATAATATCCCCTGGGTCGCCTTGTTCAAAAATCACATGGTTCGCGGGGAAATATTCCAGTTTGATGTTATCGGCGATCTGCTGAAGATCTTCATCGGTCAGCTCGCTGAAGAATGGGATTTTTTTAAGGATTTCAATCATGGGATTTGTTTTTAAGTTTTACTGGGCATCAGTATACCAACAGGTGCGTGGGAGTTCAAGGGGGTAATTTCTTTCTTCTCTTTCTTTTATTTATTTTCTTTGCCCTTCTTTCTTATCCCCGCAAACCCCAGAATGAAGGGGTGTGCATGTGTAAGATTAAAAGAGATAATCAATGATTTTATTCGTTTCAAAGCATTGACTTTTTTAAAAAAATGTGAAACGATGTAAAAACTGCTTGCCCAAGCACTTTCTAGCCCTCCTAATCCAGCGGATTTTCCGCTTCTACTATGAAAAAAATCATCGTTAAAGGTGCCCGTGTGCACAATTTAAAAAATATCGATGTTGAGATCCCGCGCGATAAGATGGTGGTGATCACCGGCCCGTCAGGGTCCGGCAAGTCTTCCCTGGCGTTCGATACGATCTACGCCGAAGGCCAGCGCCGTTATGTGGAAAGCCTGAGTACCTATGCCCGGCAGTTTCTGCAATTGATGGAAAAACCGGATGTCGACAGCATCGAGGGCCTTTCCCCTGCCATTTCCATTGACCAGAAAACCGCCTCCCGCAATCCCCGCTCCACAGTAGGGACCGTGACAGAGATCTATGATTATCTGCGTCTTTTATTCGCCAAAATCGGCCGGCCCCATTGCCCGCAGTGCGGTAAAAAGATCAGCAAACAGTCTGTCAGCCAGATCGTGGACATCATCACGGATATGCCGGAAGGCAAACGTATCATGATCCTGGCGCCCATGGTCCGTGACCGCAAAGGAGAACACCAGAAAGTGTTTGAAAAGATCAAAAAAGAGGGGTTTGTGCGCTTCCGTGTCGATGGGGATATTTACAGTATTAATGAAACCGTGGAACTCGACCCGAACAAAAAACATACGATTGAGATCGTGGTCGACCGTTTGGTAATCGGAAACCTGAAACCAAAGGTCAGAAAACTTAAATCCGGCCAGGAGATCGAAGAAAAAAATGAAGACCGCTCCCGACTGGCCGACTCGCTGGAAACCGCCCTGAAATTCGGGGAGGGAGTGGTCAAAATTCTGGACCCGGACACCAAGGAGGAGGAGGTATTTTCAGAAAATTTTGCCTGCGATGAATGCGGCCTTTCCATTCCGGAGATCCAGCCCCGCTCTTTTTCTTTCAACTCCCCGCACGGCGCCTGCCCGGACTGTCACGGGCTCGGTTCTAAGCTGAAGATCAACCCCGACCTGGTGATGCCCAACCCCCGCCTGACCATCGCCGAAGGCGGCATCATCCCCTGGTCCACCTCTTCTATGCGCCTTGGCTGGTATACACAGTTACTCCGCTCCGTGGGTAAAAAGCACGGTTTCGATATCCACACCCCCATCGGCAAACTGACCCCCGAACAGGTCAATACCATCCTGTACGGGTCTGGGAAAGACAAATTCCAAGCCACGTACACCAGTCAGAATTCCAATTACGAGACACAGACCATGTACGAAGGGGTCATCCCGAATCTGGAACGCCGGTACCACGAATCAGATTCGGATTATGTGCGCAAAAACATCGAACGGTTTATGGAAGAGCTGACGTGTGAGACCTGCGGCGGCAAACGGCTCCGGCCTGAGATCCTGTCTATCACCATCGCCGGACAATCGATTTTTAATGTGACGGAAATGTCGATTGAAGAAGCGAAAAAATTCTTTAAAACCATGCTGCCGGAAAGCAAAAAAAACCCTCTGACCAAATCCGAATACGCCATTGCCCGCCTCATCATCCAGGAAGTCATCAGCCGCCTGGACTTTCTGCACAATGTGGGGCTGGCTTATCTGACCCTCAGCCGGTCCGCCAACACCCTGTCCGGAGGGGAGGCTCAGCGCATCCGCCTGGCCACCCAGATCGGGTCTTCACTGCAAGGGGTATTGTATGTACTGGATGAACCTTCCATCGGCCTGCATCAGCGGGATAATAACCGGCTTATCAAAACCCTTAAAAACCTGCGCGACCTGGGCAATACCGTACTCGTGGTGGAGCATGATCAGGAGACCATCGAATCCGCGGATTACGTACTGGACATCGGCCCGGCCGCGGGCAAACATGGCGGAGAAGTCGTGGCTTACGGCACGGGGGAAGCGATCAAAAAGAACAAGGCGTCTATTACCGGCGACTACCTGTCCGGGCGCAAAGCCATCAATGTCCCGAAAAAACGCCGCAAAGGAAACGGTAAGTTTCTGGAGATCATCGGAGCGAGCGAGCACAACCTGAAAAACGTGGATGTAAAACTGCCTTTAAACACTTTCATCGGCGTCGCCGGTGTTTCCGGGTCAGGCAAATCCTCACTGATCAATTACATCCTCTGTCCAGTGCTGAACACCAAGCTCAACCGCGCCAAACAGCGGGGCGGGGCGCATAAAGAAATCAGGGGTGTGGAGCATCTGGACAAGATCATCAACATCGACCAGTCCCCCATCGGCCGGACCCCGCGTTCCAATCCGGCGACTTATACCGGTGTGTTTACGGATATCCGCGAACTGTACGCCAGCACCACTGAAGCCAAACTGCGGGGTTATAAAGAAGGCCGGTTCAGCTTTAATGTGAAAGGCGGCCGCTGTGAATCCTGCAAGGGCGACGGGATCGTAAAGATCGAGATGCACTTTCTGCCGGATGTCTATGTGTCGTGCGACGTGTGTAAGGGCAAACGTTACAACGCCGAAGCGCTCGAAATCACCTGGCACGGTAAAAACATCGCGGATGTATTGAGCATGACCGTGAATGAGGCTTTGGATTTTTTTGACGCTATTCCGCAAATCAAAAACAAACTTAAAACCCTGACAGAGGTAGGCCTGGGCTACATCCATTTAGGCCAAAGCGCCACCACCCTTTCCGGCGGGGAAGCCCAACGCGTAAAACTGGCCACGGAACTGGCCAAACGGTCGACCGGCAAAACGATTTATGTGCTGGATGAGCCCACCACCGGCCTGCATTTTGATGACGTGAAAAAACTCCTGAGCGTTTTGCAGGCGCTGGTGGATAAAGGCAATACGGTTCTGACCATTGAACACAATCTGGATGTCATCAAGTCGGTGGACTACCTTGTCGATCTGGGGCCCGAAGGCGGAAACGAAGGCGGCGAAGTGATCTGCGCCGGGACGCCGGAAGAAGTGGCGAAAGTAAAAAAGAGCTACACCGGGCAATATCTGACGAAGATGCTGAAATAGTTTTTCTTTATTTATTTCTTTTTCTTCCCTTCATTGATCCTGACCCTCTTACCCCGAGAGAAGGGGGGATTTTATTTCACATTTCTGATTTCAGATTTCGCATTTTATTTTAACATTTAAAAATGTCACATCTGATTCAGAAATCAGAAATGTGAAATCTGAAATTAACCCGTTCGTTTCACAACGATAAGGGTAATATCATCCGCCTGCGGGAAGACCCCCATAAACTCGCGCACGTCTTTGATGATGGCATCATGAATGGCCTGGGCAGTGGATAACACTGAATTGCGCACCACGGATTCCTTAAACCGGTCCATGCCGTAATTCTCGGTATCGGTCTTCCAGGCTTCGGGAATACCGTCGGTGTACAGCACCGCCACATCCCCTACAGCCATGGTGATCTCATCTGTTTTCACGACCTTGGAGATATCGTCGATCATCCCCAGTGCCATCCCGCCGGTAGACAATTCCGCGATGGACTTATCAGCGGCCTTATAGTGGAGGATGGGGTCGTGGCCGGCCTGGGTAAAGCCGAGTTTTGCCTCCGCGATATACCAATGCGCCATGACCATGGTCATGAACACGTTGGGACGGGTCTTCATCTTAAGCAGACGGTTCAAATGGATGATAAGCTCCTGGGTCGTCTGGTAATGGTCCATGAACGCGGGCACCAGGGCGTTATTAATGGCGGATACCAGTCCCGCGGGCACCCCATGTCCGGTCACATCCCCGATGTAGAAGATCATATTGCCGTCGGGCAGAATTAGAAAATCGTAACAATCCCCACCGACCTCTTCGGCGGAAACCAGACTGGCCGCGATGTCCAGATTCTGGACATCCGGCAGCTGAGCGGGCAAAAGCTCCTTCTGGATCTGTCCGGCCAATTCCAGCTCACGGGTCATTTTTTCCTTTTCCACCAAATCCTGCGTGCTTTTCTCCAGATCCTGCGCCATCTGATTGAATGTATCGGCTAAACGGCCGATCTCACTTTTACTTTTAACCGTGATACGGGTGGTGAGGTCACCGCTACCGATCTGGGCCGCGCCCTGTGTAAGGATCTTGATGGGCGACGTGATCCTGCCGGCGATGATACCCCCGATAAACAAGGCGATCACAATGCCGAAAAGCGCGATGACCATCATGTTGTTCCGCGTTTCCTTTATCCGGTCGACCAGGGCGTCGTAATTAACACGATAGCGCACGGAAAATGAACGCAGAGCGTTATTGGCATCACGGAACGGGTAGACGATATCCACGATCCGCTCCGCCGCACTGATAGGTTCCACGGGCCGGCCATTGAAATTGGTATAAATGATCTCCCCTTCAGTCTTGTCCAGATACACCACGCGGTCTTTTTCTGTCTTCACTGAAGGCATGACGGCCTGAATCCGGTCCATGTCGTCCTGGCTCAGCTTATCGAACGCTTCGTCTTTTGGCCGGTACAGGATTTCTCCCAGATAATTAAAAATACTGATGCCCGACACATCCTCGTTCAGGCTGTAGATGTCCGCCATTTCACGATCAAAGTGGGCAAAAGCCTGCTGGACGTAATTGGATTCGTAATTATTGATCACCCGTTCATGCGTCAGTTCCGCGTAACTTACGGCGCTTCGGAAAATATCCAGACTGATCTCATTCGTTTTCTGGTCAATAATGAAATACGTGGACGCGGTCAGAATCGCAATAATGATCAGCGATGTTCCCAGAACGATTTGTGATTTGACGGAACGTAACATAGTGTCTCGTGACTCGTGTCTCGTGACTCGTGACTCATGTCACATGTCTCGTGACTCGTGGGTTTTACGGGTATAATTTATCTTTATATTATACCAAAAAATAACCCTTTTTACAAGGGGGCTCTGCTCTGAACTCAGCTATCAACCCTCAACTGATCAGATATTCAGTAAAATAAATGCCGTTAGCGCGCCAAAAACCGCACCGATCACTACCTCCCATACCGTATGGCCTAACGATTCTTCCAGCCTGGCGCCGGATTTTTTCAGTTTATTGATAACTTTGGCATGCAGACCGGCTTCGTTTCGTAACGTAACCGCATCATACATCACGATCAGGGCGATTACCGCGCTCACCATAAAAAGTGTACTGTCAACTCCTTCCCTATTCGCGACAACCACCACCAAGGCGGATACAAAAGCGGAATGACCGCTGGGCATCCCGCCGGGATTGATGAAGCGGATCTTTCCCCGTTTGAGGATCACGTCGATCAGCGCTTTGACCACTTCAGCCAGCAGGATGGCGATAAATGGGATGGCGATGGGGTATTGATGAAGAAATTGCATGGTGGTTGAGTTTATTCAACCATCATTTTAACAATCTCACCCCCAACTGTCATCCTGAATAATTGCATCGCGGACTGGAAAGGCATCGCGGACTGGAAAGGCATCGCGGACTGGAAAGTCCACTCTGCCTTTGGGTATTAAAATTAAATATTTGCGTTGGCAGAGCGGGTTTTCTAACCCGCGATGACAACGACCTGCGATTGCTTGCGCTTAAAGCTTATTCTTTGATAAAATAGCTAAGAATAAAAACATACAATGAAAAACCTTATCAAAAAAACCTGCATGGCCCTGATCGTCCTGCTGTTCGCCGGCTTTTTGGCGGGCTGCGGCGAAGCGGCGCCGGTCCAGAACCTTCAGCGGTATGACGGCGGGGATTTCACCCTGGAAATCGACCCGACCTGGAAGATCATCAATCAGTCTGATTTTTACGCGGAGATCCCGCAGGAGACCCTGGTGGCTTTCACTACTCCTGAAGCGTACAACGGCTTCTTCATCAATGTGAACATCGTGCGGGAGGATTTAAAACAACATGTGTCTTCCATGGATTACGGACGGGCAAACATCAACTTAAGCGCCCAGAACCTGACGGATTACCAGAAGATACAGGAAACTCAGATCGATGTGGGCGGACAATCCGCGCCTCTTCATATTTTCCAGGCAAGGCTGAACCCGACGGAAAAACTGATTAAATTTGTTCAGCTTTACGCCACCAAAGGCAATTACGGTTACATCGTTTCGGGGGGCATGCTGCCGGATACGCCGAAAGAGGTGCGGGATCTGGTGGGGGCGACGGTGATGAGCTTTAGGCTCAAGTAGTGAGAAATGCGGTCCGAACAAAGCAAAAGCGACCAAAGGGAGCTTGCCGCATCGTGAGGACAAATTTTTGAAAATCCGCGGGCAGGAAAAGGGAGGGAGAAGATTTTTAAAAATTTGAGCATTTCCCTATTGAACCAGCACAGAAATGCTCGCCAAAAGTTGAAAGTTGGATTGAGAGTTGAAAGTTTAAGGATGTTGACATGGGAGGTTTTTTTGCGTATAAAGGGCGACGCATGCTCTTTAAAAGTTATGATGTAAACTGTTTTTCCCTCAGGACGAGGGCGTTCCTTTGTTTTCCGGCTGGACGGCAAAGGGTCGCTCTTGTCTTTCATATGACTCACTGATGCAATGACCGTGATTGGGTCAGCGCTCAGTCGAATGGAGGGAAAAAAGAGTCTCAAAAGACAGGTGCGGCAACCGCGAACACCGCATGAAGACCAATGGAGGTGATGAGATGCGGAACAAGGGCTCCCCGAGCACGACCCACGGCGCGAAGAAGCAGGCGGAGACGCTGGCCAAGAAGAAGAAGCCGGCCACGAAGAAGTCGCTCTGACCAAGGAGGTCACGGAGGGCGCGATGAAGGTACGAATTCGCGGCGATCCGACGATCGCCACCACCCCGATGGCCGTGGAGTGCGTCACGCTGACGCTCATGGCCGACCACGTGCGCTTCGCCGACCGCGGCACTTACGCGAACGGTGTCCGCGGCGGCCGGTCCTAGCAACCCGCTCTAAACCCTCCACCTGGAGGTCACACCGGTTTTACATCATGACTACAGGGACTGAGACTGTCCGATCCCGGGCGCCGTAGTGTCCTACAGCCGGGTGTCCAGCCTCGACCAACAGTGTGTGTGCCCCCCGGTTGCCGAGTGTGATCGGGGGGCTTTTTAAAGCTGAGAATTTAAACCCGAAATTCGAAACAGCATCAAATGCTCAAAATTCAAATGTTCAAAACGTTTTGAACATTTAGTTATTTGAATTTAGAATTTGTTTCGTAATTCGGATTTCGGGTTTCGAATTTATTGACAACTCCCCTTAAACACGTTAAAAATACTTCTCAGCACACTGTTTTTAAAAAAGACAAAAAGCCAACTGCCCTCCAGCTTTTTGGATGGGCCCGGTTTTCTGACCGGTGGCTTACTGATGTCTTTACCAGGCGCTCAGCGCCTAAGCTCCACGCGACGGGGAGGTATTCGATGCCATGGTCTTATGGTACCGGAGAAACGAACATCAACATGGGAGGTAGGATGAAACAGGAAAACGGCAGAAAACCCGGCAGGAAGGCTGGCAAGAAGCCAAGCAAAAAGCCGGTCAGGAAGCCTGACAAACAACTCATGGCCGTGCCGCGAAAACCCGAAAAACCGAAGGAACTGCTTCATCCCGGGCTTGCGCTCATGATCGGCGACGCGGCACGAATCACGCTCCTGTTCCAATCAATGGCTCCCAAGGACTGACTCCTTCATCATCTGTCTCCGCATTCATGTGTGCATCGCCCCGGATTGTTACGGTTCGGGGCTTATTCTAAAACAAAACCGGCGCTCCGAGTAGCCCGGCTGCCGCTGACCTTGTCGTGCAGGGTCATTTTCATGGTGTAATCGCCGGCATCCATCGTCTCGGTGGAGCTGAACACGCCATACGGCTGGTCTGCGTAATCACCTTCAAAAAGGATATGGCCTGTCTCGCCCAGCATCCCCTGTTCCGACAAAAGGACAGTGCCATCGGGGCCTTTTACCTCCACATCAATGTCGATCCAATGGAGACCGTCCTCCCCTTTTTCAAGCGGACCCGCATCCAGCAGAACCATATACACCTCACTTCCCTTTTCAAAAACCGGCTTCCCTTCCACCACTTCAAGCCCGTCTTCGCCGACCCGGGCAAACACCGAATCGCCGATCCCCAGCGAACCGATGGAAGTGGAGGTTTCCACCTGACAGGCGGCCAGCACGAATAAGATGATCCCCAGC
Source organism: Candidatus Peregrinibacteria bacterium (assembly GCA_016932495.1). Taxonomy (GTDB): domain Bacteria; phylum Patescibacteriota; class Gracilibacteria; order UM-FILTER-43-11; family UM-FILTER-43-11; genus JAFGCR01. The sequence goes on along the minus strand of JAFGCR010000027.1, from coordinate 2,236 downwards.
AGGCCAAGACGCATAAGTACTTTTTTCATGATCATTGGGATTAAAAAACAAACCGGAGGACGACTTTTTACTTCAGAAAGAACGGAGCGGTGCGCACCGCGCGGCCCGTGCCGATCTTATCGTAAATGGTGAGTTTAAAATTGTAATCGCCGATGTCCGAATACGGACTGCCGATGAACACGCCGTTTGGCTCGGCCGCGTACCCGTTTTCCAGCTCCATATGGCCAGCGCCGCTCAATGACTCTTTTTTATCCATCACTACTTTCCCGTCGGGACCGGTGACTTCGATATCCATTTCAAAGGAATACAGACCGTCGTCCCCTTTTACAAACGGGCCGGTATTGAGCAAAGCGAAAATCACCTGTTCCCCGCGGGCAAAAGTCGGCTTTCCGTCTCTTAAAAAAATCGGTTCATCGTTTTCATCAATCCGCACCAGCACCGCCTCGCCGATGGTCAGGCCGTCGTCAATGGATACCACCTCATGTCCGCCTTTTATAAGAAAGCCCCAATTGATGGTGGGTTTTTCGGCGGTAGACACAAAAAGCACCAATGCCGCCAGCGCCAGGCCGCCGACCAGCGCACGGATTAAAATGACCAGCCCCCCTCGGCATTTTTTAACGGTTTTTTTCGTTCGTTTCATGTTGTTTAGATTACATTTTCACGTGCCACTATATCTTTTTCAGGCGGAAAAAGCCAGAGACCATTCATTTGATTTGCTTTTGCAATGGAAATCTGATAAAAAAAATGAGCTGGCTCAACCACATTCAAGGTACCGTGGTGAAGTGGCTTAACACGGCTGTTTGCAAAACAGTTATTCGCCGGTTCGAATCCGGCCGGTACCTCCACCCCAAAGCGACTGTCGTTTCTACGGCGTCGCCTTTTTGGCGAAGCCTACGACTACTCCGTCGTTTTGGGGCCCCGCCCCAGAAAATACCCCCGGCCAGGCCTCGCATTTTCTGGGGACCCCATATGCCGGCCGGTACCTCCCAAAAAATTTTGTGTCCTGAAGCGAGCGCAAAATTTTTTTAAAATAAAATATTTTTTTACCGCTCCAGATTACTGATGTCGTTCCACACATTCGCCTCCACTTCCGCGAGGATGTCCATGTCTTTAAACGACAGGGCCTCTTTGACGCCGATGGTCAGTTCTTTGGCGAGCATCTCAAGCTCCCCGCAGTCCTCCTCATTTTCCAGACGATCTTTCATAGTCTTAAAATGGCCTAAAATGCGGTCTTTCAGATCGCTGTTCAAAAGTTTCCGAGCCGCATCCTCCCCCTCGCTGATGATCGTGAGAATTTCTTCGTTGGTCATGACAAAAAAAGACAAAGGAGGTGATTGTATGACAATGGATTTTTGTTGTAAAGGTTATTTGTCGACCCATCGCTTTTTTGCTAAAATCTCCCAAGGGCTAAGAACTAAGGACTAAGTAACTTATTAATATTATGACTGATCCAAAAGACGACGATCTGAAGAAAAAAGTAGAGGAGGCTAAAGCGGAAGATGAAAAACAAAATGCCGTAGAGACGCAGCATGCTGCGTCTGAGCAGCAGGTTGCGGATCTGAAAGACCAATTGGCGCGCTGTTTAGCCGATATGCAGAACATGAAACGACGGGCGGAGGAAGACAAATTCCGTTTTGTAAAATTCGCGAACGCGGAAATGCTGAAAACACTCCTCCCCATCATCGACAATTTCGACCGCGCCTGCCAGCACCTGCCGGAAACCCTGAAAACGGACGAGTGGGCGAAAGGGGTGATAAGCACGCACGACGAACTGATGAAAGCGCTCGAAAAACTCGGCGTGAAACGCGTCCCCACGGTGGGCGAAAAACTCGACCCCACCCGCCACGAAGCGATGTTATCGGACAAAGGTGAAAAAGACGTGGTCTTAGAGGAACTGGAACCCGGCTACCTGTATCACGATGAAACGCTGAAACCGGCAAAGGTGAAGGTGGGGAATGGCAGTTAAACCTCCCACCCCTCCTTATCAGGAGGGCAAAATCGGTTGCATCACCAATTTTGCCTCCTTGACAAAGGAGGTTGGAGGATTTCGACGACCGCCCAAAAAACATTTGACATTTTTTGTTAGCACTCTAAAATATGGAGTGCTAGTTTTATACTCTCTAGCCCCCTGTCGTACTAAACCACTACTGTCATCCTGAACCACCAAACGTCATCCTGAACCACCAAACGTCATCCTGAACCACCAAACGTCATCCTGAACCACCAAACGTCATCC
>JAFGCR010000002.1 GCA_016932495.1 Candidatus Peregrinibacteria bacterium | reverse complement strand
GGCAATGGGGGGCGGATCGTTCGGCCCGTAAGCGGGCTGAAAACGATCCGGATCCGGACCAGTGGCAGGGGGTTCAAATTCCACCTTTACCTTCTGGCCGCAGGCGGTCAAAAAGGCGAGTGAAACCAATACAATAATGAATTTTTTTAACATAGGCCAAAAATATGATTTGCGGCTAATAATTGGTAATTTGCATTATCGCAAAAAAAAAGACAAGTGACAAATGACTAATCTTAAATTCAAAAATTTAATAAATAACACTGTAGTAACTTTCTAAGGGTTCGTTGATCACATGACCATCAAAATCTTCGAGATACCGAACCCATTTGATATGATTCCGGCTGACAAAAATCGGCCCTTCGATGCGGACTTCTTTATAGGGGGAATTGCCGATCACTTCGATCGTGACCGTTTTATTTTCTTTGTCATCAACGACACTGAACACAATGGGGTCAAAAGTATTATTGCGGATTTTCAGATTAGGGTGCGGCCGGTAAACCGTGGCATCAAGGCCTATGTCTGCCATAGGATAAAGGTAGCTGAAATATTTGCTGTGATTGGAACGTTCCAGGATCTCCAGGCCGGCCTTCCAGGAGGGGAGGAAAACCAAGCTCGATGAGCCGCAAATACCACCCCCGAACTGCCACTCTTCAGTGCTGCCGGCGATCACCCAGCCATACTGGAATTCCGCCAGCCCCTTTTCGGAAAGGATTTGCCAGAAATCGATCACATCCCCCGGTCCGAATATGCGGCCATGCATTTTTTTAACGCCCGTAAGCAGATTGTGCTGGCGGTAAGCCGCGTTTTTGCTGTAATCATACGAATAACTGTACAGGACTTGCTGAAGGCCGTATGCACGGATCGTTTGAACCACCTGAGGATCAAGATCAGAACGTTCGTTTAAAACATAAGGGTTGTCTGCCAGTGTTTCTTTCAGGTCGTCAAACGCCTGAATCTGATTTTTCAGATCCCTTAGATAGCGGATTTCTTTTGAGGTGTTTTTCTTTCCCTCAAGATTAGAAACGATGCGCTTTAAATTCCCCTGGATATAATCGATCTCTTTCGGATTGTGGTAATTAACCAGATTGATATCGTCAAAGTTCAGCGTCAGGGTGTATGAAAACGGCTGATTCAGATTGGCTTCCACCACTTCATTTCGATATAAAAATTGCTGAAACAGCCGATAAGTGATCTTGTCATCGGTTAGCAGGTTCAAACGGCGGGCCTCCCGCAGCCGGCGAAGGGTATCAGTTTTTATTTTGGGGTAAGTCTCCTGTAAAAAATTCGGTTTTTGGTTGTATTTCAGCTTAAAAAACCATTCCAGAAAATCATGCTGATTAATAGGGCGATAAGGATAAAAATAGCCCCGGGAACAGCTGAACAGACCGAGGTCACAGCCCTTTTGGACATAAGCTTCGACATTGGGATCATCAGAAATGTCTTCAAAAACCATCTCAATGGATTCCTTTGTGGGATGTATATTGGAAAAATATTTCAGAAACACCTCAAGCACCTTGATGCGGGAAACCATCTGATCCTGGTTCTTATTGTGGACAATGAGCCCGTAGGGACGGGAAAACTGGTTATCGGCCTGGGCGTGAGTAATAGGGATATGGACAAAAAGAACGCCAGCAAATAAGAGAATGGAAGTAAAAATCCCGACAAGTCTTGAAAAAACGTTATTTATACTGACGAATATTAAATGGTAATCAGTATATTATAACATTTTATTTTAAATTTTTCAAGTCTACTCCATTGGCCTTTGATTCTGCCAGCGCCCGCCGCCCTCAACAGCTGCCCATATCCAGCTAAGCGGGGTATTAAGCTTCTTTTCATTAGACAGACCTTCATACCATCCTCGTTTCAATTCATCTGAGGTGACCAAAACCCATTCGCCTGCCTCATCCGTCCTGATACAGCCCTGATCATCAGCCCATTTAGAAGAACCGGGACAACGGCAATAGCTCTGGGGGATGAATTCACAATCCGGTGTTTCATGCTCAACACACGAAACCGCGTAAACACCACCTGTTGACTGACAGAGGTCGTCCAATAGTAGATAATCTTCATCCTCAGCCACATTCGGGCTGATCCAGCGGGATTTAAAACCTTCATCTGTCCAGATCCAGGAACTTGGCGTGCCGATCTTTTTTTCCTCTTTTTTCCCGTAATACCAGCCCCGTTCGATTTCTTCTCCCGTGATGACAGGTTTTTTGATGTTTTGGTTAATCGTATCGACAAGCCGGTCCATATCAAGAGTATCCTTTTCGGTATAATGAGTAGTGGAAAGCACGTTGGCCTGAAGCGATTTGCCACTCGGGATCCGTGGTTTCTTCTGCCGGCCGTTTTCCATACTTATCGGTTCCGCGCCACAGGCAGAAAGAAAGAGTAAAACAATGATGAGGACAATGAATCGTTTCATGCCTTATATATTAAGGTATACCTATTTTAATAGAATGCGTTCAATGAAAGCAACCCGACTCCGAAACAAATGATAAAAAAATAACCAACCGCTTACGAAAGCCGGAATCCGATTTTACGATGGCTCGGGAGGAGGGATTCGAACCCCCGAATGCCAGGACCAAAACCTGGTGCCTTACCACTTGGCGACTCCCGAACGAAATAGCGTATTTGTTTTAACAAAAAATAATCAAACCGTCAACGGAACCGTACTCCGCATCGCGGACAAAACCGGGGGCGATAGACCATCCCGATATACCGATGACATTTGGGGCACCGCCAGTTAGCAAACTCGAGTACAACGCCGACGATTACCAGGGAAATGGACAGAAGAAAGGTGTTATAAGCGCAGTCTTTGGAGCGGATGAACACCCAATGAAAAACGCCATAGACGATAAAACCGACCGGGATCAGAATGATCAGGGCGATTAAAACATCCCGTCTTAAAACGGCCTTGAACTGTTTGGCGATAAGTGAATCCGGTTTGGGTTTAGGCATAAAAATCAATTAAACTCCTGCATCGCTTCTTCAATTCCCTTATCAAAAAGTGTTTCGAAAAGGACGGGGAGTTTTTTGACATTCCCCTGCATCAGACTTTCCTCTTCTTCAGACAATTTGCCCAGAACATAATCCTCCAGCTGGCCTTTGAATTCAGTGAGCGGAGCAATGCCCAAACGGATACGGATAAATTCCTCACTACCCAGTAGCTGAGTAACCGACCGCATACCGTTATGGGTGCCCGGCGAACCGGACGGCCGGACTTTTAAATTTCCGGAAGGGATATCCACATCATCATAAATCACGATGATATCGGACAGATCGATCTTATAAAAACTGACCACGGACTGAACCGATTGGCCCGAGAGATTCATAAACGTCTGCGGTTTGAGTAAAATGGCCTTCTCATCAAGCAATTGTCCTTCTGCCAGTTCACATTTGTGTTTGTCGGATTTTTTAAATTCCAATCCAAAATGCTCCGCTAAAAAATCCACTGCCATAAACCCCGCATTGTGACGGGTTTTTTCGTATTGTTTCCCGGGATTTCCTAAACCGACGATCAGCTTCATAACCCAATGATAAATCAGAAATCAGAAATCTGAAATATTTTCTTTCTTTTCTTTTTCTTTTTATATATTTTTCTTTTTCCCCTTCTTTATTTTTACCCCCCTTCAATGAAGGGGCCCCACCTATTTTTAAATATTAGATATCAGCTATCAGATACCAGATAGTAGATATTAGATCTAAAATAAAATTTGCCTTTCCCAGAGCGAATAGATACAATAGATGTGTTAAAAATTTAAAAAACGACCATGCTTAAAAAATATTTCAAAAAAGGATTTTCATTGGTTGAACTCCTCGTGGTAATCACGATTATGGCAATTCTTTCAGTAGCGGCTTATAGTGCCTTTGGTGGACAAACGTCAAAAGCAAGAAATTCAAGAAGACTTCAAGATCTATCGTCTATACAGAGCTCTCTGGAAATCTATTTTATTGAACATAATAATAAATATCCTGGTAGCTTAGCAGAACTTGTGCCAAACCTAATGCCTCAATTACCAACAGATCCTTCCTCAACGGAAGCAACAACTTACAACTATAAATACGAACCAAAACCTGTTACGCTTAATAAATACCAAATTGCGGCAACAATTGAAAATGAGGATGGAACTTATGAAGCTTATATAATGGGAAATAGTCCAGACAACCTGATTACAGGCGTGGGTGGTTGTACAGTCAGCCATAAAGGAGCCTGCTTACCTTATAGCTTTTAATAGTTTTTAATTAAATCATCATGAAAAAAGTATCTATTTTTCTGATGGCCCTCTCTTTTGTTTTGCTCACCGCCTGCGGCACCTCACCCGAGGAAGAGCTGAGCAAAGTCTTTCAGGACGGACCATCTGAAGCCGCTATGACTACCACTAACCCCGATGCTATGCCCGTATTTAACCAAACCGCCCCACCAGAAGCCGGCGACCAGATCGCTGTAATCGAAACGAATATGGGAACGATCAAAATCAAACTCTTCCCGCTGAAAGCGCCGAAAACCGTTGAAAATTTTGTGGGTTTGATTGAAAAAGGTTATTACGACGGCATTATTTTCCACCGTGTCATCCCGGATTTCATGATCCAGGGCGGCGACCCGACCGGAACCGGCATGGGCGGAGAAAGTTTATGGGGCGGAAAATTCGAAGATGAGTTCCATCCCGACCTGAAAAATATTCAGGGAGCGCTTTCCATGGCCAATGCCGGTCCCAACACCAACGGCAGTCAGTTCTTCATCGTCCACGCCGAAGCCACCCCATGGCTGGACGGCCATCACACCGTATTCGGACAGGTATTTGAAGGTATGGATGTGGTCGATGCCATCGCAAACGTGGAACGGGACGGCCGGGACAAACCGACCACCGATGTAGTAATGAAGAAGGTGATGGTAGAAGTATTCGAATAATCCTATTTTGTCATTTCGACTGGAGCATGGCGAAACGGAGAAATCCCTTTTTAAATTATTATGAAGAGATTTCTCGACTTTGCTCGAAATGACAAATGGTGGTTCACCTCTCCAACATAAGGTATATTAATCATGCATTAATCTTTTCAACATGATCCGCGTCCGAATCCCCCCTTCTCCCACCGGCCTTCTTCACATCGGCACTGTACGAACCGCTCTGTATAATCACCTTTTCGCTAAACACAACGGCGGCACGATGGTTTTCCGGATGGAAGACACGGATAAGGAGCGCAGTACCAAAGAATTTGAAGACGATATTATCAATGGCTTAGTGGCGCTGGGGCTGGCGGGCGATGAAGGTGTGCATTTAGGCACAAAAGGATACCGGCAAAGCGAGCGAACCGGTATTTATCAGAAATACCTTCAGAAATTACTGGATGAAGACAAAGCCTATTACTGCTTTTGTACCAAGGAGCGCCTGGAAGAAATGCGTCAAAAATGTGAAAAGGAAAAACGGGCTCCGCGTTACGACGGGTGTTGTTCTGAAATCAGCCCCGGAAACGCTAAAAAACGGATTACGAATGGCGAAAAAGGAGTAATCCGGCTGCGGGTGCCGAAAGACCGCGGGGATATTAAGTGGAACGATCTGGTGCGCGGGGAAACGGTAATAAACAGCAAAGAACTGGATGACTTTGTGATTGCGCGGACTATCGACGACCCGCTGTATCATCTGACCGTGGTGGCGGACGATCATGATATGGAAATCACCCATGTGATCCGCGGAGAAGACCATATCAGTAACACCCCCAAACAGATCCTGATTTTTGAGGCGTTCGGATGGGAGCTCCCTGAATTCGCCCACCTTCCGCTCATTTTAAATGAGGATAAAAGTAAGCTCAGCAAACGGAAAAACAAGGTATCGGTGGACGATTATCTGAAGGAAGGTTATCTGCCGGAAGCGCTCATCAACTTTTTAGCCTTGCTGGGCTGGAACCCGGGAACCGAACAGGAGATCTTCAGCATGGAGGAACTCATTGGACAGTTTTCCCTCGATCGTGTGCATAAAGGCGGAGCGGTTTTTGATATCAAGAAGCTGGATTGGATCAATGGCGAATACATAAAAAAAGAAATAGCGGATGACGTCGATGTATTTTACAAAAAACTGGTACCCTGTCTGAAAAACAAAATCCCGGACAACCCCGAATTGATTAAAAAGATCCTGAAAGATCCCGACTTTGAAGGCCGGTTTAAAAAACTGTCCGAAATTCCCGATGAATTATCGGTTTTATTCAATAAGCTGCCGGATTATCCGCTCGACCTGATCATGCGCGGCAAATTCCAGATCACCAAAGACATGCTGAAAAAAGTTTTGGAAAAAGCGAAAGAAGTGGTCAGTGAATTGGAATGGGAAAAAGGCGACAGCGGCAAATCAGCGGAACTGGCAGAAAAGATGATGGAGCTGGTCAGTGGGCTGAGGCTGAAAAACGGTCAGGTACTGTGGCCGGTCCGTGTGGCCCTTTCCGGGCAGGAGCATTCTCCTAATTTTTCGACATTGATGGTATATCTGGGAAAAGAAGAAGTGCTGAAACGACTGGATTTTGCTTTACAAAAGTTGTAAAAAGTTGTAAGATTACAACATCATGGATTTACAAGTCAAAGAAAACATCTCACTCAGGGAATTCACCACCTTTCGGACGGGCGGACCGGCCAAATATTTCGCGGAAGCCAAAACCGCCCAGGAAATGCACTACCTCAGGGAGTTTGCCGTTAAAAGACAGATCCCTTTTGTGATTCTGGGAATGGGAAGTAACGTGCTGTTTTTAGACGAAGGCTATCCGGGGCTCATCATCCACAATAAAATGAGCCGGATGCAGATCCAGGGGGACCGCGTAACGGTGGAGGGCGGAGTAAATCTCACTAAAATGATCCTGATCGCGGCCCAGCATAATTTAGGAGGGCTTTCCGGACTGGCGAACATCCCGGGTACGGTCGGCGGAGCGGTTTACGGAAACGCAGGAATTCCGGATGTCTGCATTAGCGATGTGCTGACCCACGCGGTTATTCTGCCCGGGCACGGCGATAAGCCAGTGATTGTGGGGCCGGAGTATTTTCAGTTCGGCTACCGGCATAGCAAACTCAAAAAGAATAAAGACATTGTGCTGTCCGCCACCCTTAAAATGCGGATGGAGCCAAGTGTTAAGATCCGCGCGGAAATCGGCCAGTACATCCGTGAACGCGCCGCTAAACAGCCTGTCGGCAACACGTGCGGCAGCTTTTTCAAAAACCCGAGCCAATTCCCTTCCGCGGGCTGGCTGATCGACCAGGCCGGATGCAAGGGGATGCAGGAAGGAGACGCCATCGTATCGCCCAAACACGCCAACTTTATTATCAATACAGGCAATGCCGCCTCGAAAGACATCCTAACCCTTGCCCTCAAGATCCACCAGAAAGTCAAAGATAAATTTAATGTAAACATGGAACCGGAAGTGCAGATCCTTCCGCTTTCCCCTTTTTAAAAAATTTGAAAACTGTGAAAACTTGAAAACTCTTTTTCTAAATAAATCAAATTACCAAAAAGTTTTCAAGTTTGTCGGCATTACAGTTGTTCTAGTAGGAAAAGTGAAAACAGCAAAAATGTAAGTCAAGTTTTCAAATTTTCAACAAAATAAACCCTAATAATATAAAAATGCAAAGAAAAGAAGACAGTTACAAAGGCCAGAACGGAAAAGTAATGGTCATCGGCGGAAGCGCCCTATTCCACGGCGCGCCGATTTTATGTTCTCTGGGTGCCGAGTATTCAGGAGTGGATTTGGTGTTCCCATTTATACCTCCCTGCCATGCCCAAGTGGCAAGGACTTATTCGCTGAATTTTATTCTGCAGACTTTCGAAAAAGACCATCTGATTTCTGCGGACGTCAAACGGATCCTGGATTTTAGTGAAAAAGCGGATGCGGTGGTCATCGGACCGGGATTGGGGGAGGCGAAAGAAACCCAAAAGGCCGTCAAAGAACTGCTGAGCAGGCTGGAAAAACCAACGGTCGTGGATGCGGACGCGCTGATCTATACGAACACATTGCCTAAAACAGCGGTGCTAACGCCACACCGTGGGGAATTTAAAGAAATGACCAAAGACGAACCCACACCGGAGAATGTCCAGAAATGGGCCAAACATTTTAAAGCCACAATGATTGTTAAAGGCCCCGAAGACATCATTGCCGGCAAAGAGGACCTTATTATCAACAAAACCGGTAATGCCCTGATGACTGTGGGGGGGACAGGAGATGTTTTAAGCGGATTGATCGCCGGCCTGATGGCCCAGGGGCATGAACCGGTGGACGCCTGCCACATTGCGGCCCACACATTAGGAGAGGCGGCGGACTGCCTGGCGGAAAAACAGGCAAACCTACGCGCCGTGGAACTGATTGAACTGATCCCCCGATTGCTTCTTAAAGATGACGATTAAAATGATCCTGGAATTCAACCTGTTTAAGCCGTTTTCCGGCCAACTGATTCACGGCATAACCACTAAACCACTTGGGTCTTTTAATAATGAAGAGGCGGATTTTGAAAAACAAAAAAATAAATTGCCTGTTAATCCGATCTTTAATAAACAAGTACATGGAGATAAAATAATGTTGATAACCGAACGGCCGGATCAGCCTTTCGAAGCCGACGCCCTCATTACTCAGAAAAAAACCCTGCCGCTCGGCATTAAGGTGGCGGATTGCCAGGGGGTTTTAATCTTTGATCCAAAAACCAATAGCATCGCGGCAATACACTCAGGCTGGAAAAGTTCTGTATTAAATATTATCGGCAAGACAGTAAAAAAGATGGGGCAGGTTTTTGGCAGCAATCCCGCTGACCTAGTAATCGGGATCAGCCCTTCTTTAGGACCTTGCTGTGCGCAGTTCAGCGATCCGGAAAAAGAACTGCCGGAATTTGTTCACCCTTTTATCAAAGGTAAAAATGTGGATTTTTGGTCCCTCAGTTTACAGCAGTTAAAAGAGGTTGGCGTTCCTGAAAACCAGATAGAAATTGTAAAAGAATGTACCAATTGCAATCTAAACCGATATTTTTCGCACCGGAATGGTGATAAGGGCAGGATGGCGGTGTTTATTGGGCTAAGATAATTTTTTCTTTCTTAGTTTTCTTTTATTTAATTTTCTTTTCCCTTCTTTCTTTATTTCCCTCTTACCCCGGAATGAAGGGGCGTGCACATACATAAAAACAAAAATTGAGAAATGCAGATCATTGCTGTATCGTTGTTTCGTTGTATCGTTGTTTCATCATTAGCATGGAATTCATCCTTTTCTTCCTCATCAACGTCATCCGCATCCTGAAATACGCCATTCTGGTACGCATTTTGCTATCCTGGATCCAGCCGGGCCATCCCGGACGCCTTATTCAGATCCTCTACGAAATCACAGAGCCGATTTTACGGATATTCCGCAAAATACTGCCCCGGACCGGAATGCTGGACTTTTCTCCGCTTCTTGCCTTTTTTGCCCTGGATTTTGCGCAGATAGGAATTATTAGTTTGTTCTCTGGTTTTTAAACTGAGTCCTGACTTCCTACATTTAAATCCTTTTTTTACATGCATGCGCATCGATATTGACCTATTTAAAAGAAAAACATTGACTTTTAAATGCGATTTACCTAAAATGGTCGAGCTTAATCAGGATCCCTCCTTTTTAACCTTAATTTTACCCCTATAAGCAAAAAATTACGCATCAACCAGCAAATTCGTTCCCAAAAAGTCTTATTGATTGATGGGGAAGAAAAAGTGGGTGTGGTAAACGTTGAAGAAGCGTTACAGCGCGCCCATAAAAAAGAGCTGGATTTAGTTGAAGTATCTCCGCTTTCCGACCCGCCTGTTTGTAAGATTATGGACTTTGGGAATTATCTTTACGGCCTGAAGAAAAAGGAAAAAAAGGCGAGAAAAGCGGTTAAAAAAACGGAAACAAAAACGGTACGGTTAAGCATCCGGACCGAAAAACACGATTTGGAAGTGAAGGCCAAGCAGGCCAAAAAATTCCTGGAAGGCCGCAATCTCGTCAAAGTAGTTTTGATCTTCCGCGGCCGTGAGATCTCTCATCAGGACCTTGCTATGGAAAAAATGCAGGCCTTCTACCAGCTGCTGGAAGACGTGTGCAAAATAGAGCAGGAACCCAAGCGTCAGGGTTTCCAGATGACTATGATCCTAAATCCGAATAAATAATAATTAACCTTTGAACTTTGACATTTGACCTTTGACTTTTTGTCAGGTGTCAGGTGTCACATGTCAAATGTGAAAAATTTAACCCATAAAATTTTTCAAATGCCAGGAAAAGCCAAGCCAGGGAAACAACGGTCTGCCAGTGCCGCCAAAAAACGTTTCAAAAAAACCGGCAAAGGTCAGTTTGCCCAGCAGAAGGCCTCACACAGCCATCTGCTTCAGCAAAAATCCAAAAAGCAGAAACGCCTCGCCAGACAGACCATTATTACCAACAAAGCCTACGGCAAACAATTAAAACGCATACTTCCTGGCAAGTAATCGTTAATCTTTAATCGTTAATCTACCAATAAGATGCCCAGAGTAAAACGCGGAATGGCAGCCCATCGACGCCACAAGAAAATCTTTAAACAAGCGAAAGGCTTTCGCGGAAAGCGGAAAAATGTATTCAAACTGGCTAAAAATGCCGTTATGAAAGCTGGCCAGAACGCTTATCGTGACCGGAAACTGAAAAAAAGGACTTTCCACCAGTTATGGGTCCTTCGGATCAACAATGCCTGCCGTGAAAATGGTCTGAAGTACAGCCGATTCATTTACGGATTAGAGTTAGCAGATATCACTATCAACCGCAAAATGCTTTCCGAGCTGGCTGTCAGTGAACCGGATGCGTTTAAGGAGATCGTGGAAAAGGCCAAGGCGGCTCTGCCGCCGGAAGGCAAGGCGCCAGAGATGAAAAAACCAGTGGCGAAAGCTAAGCTGAAGAAAGAGAAAGCGGCAGAAAAGGGAGGAGAATCAAAAGAAGAAGAAAAACCAGCAACCACCGAAGAATAATTGCTATAACTTAATAAAGATGTCCCGATCAGAATCTCCTGACTATTCAGCCGATGATATAAAGGCTGTCTTAAAGGCCGGTTTTATCAATGCGACACAATCAGATGCCCTGGCAGATGCTTTAGAACACCCTGAGGCGTTAAAAAAAGCTGATGTTCAAAAAGCCCGTGTGCGCTTAATAGAGGGGCTGGTTGTTTTATTGCAGGAGGAATAATCATCAATCATTCTCTGCCAGCCATTTTTTGGCGTCAATTGATGCCTTACACCCCTCTCCGGCAGAAGTGATGGCTTGGCGATAGCGATGGTCTGACACATCACCCGCGGCAAATACCCCGGGCACACTGGTCATGGTGTTTTCTTTGAGAGTGATAAAACCTAACTTATCTAATTCGACCTGATCTTTAAAAAGGTCAGTGACCGGAATATGGCCGATCGCCAGAAACATTCCATCCAATTTTAATTCTGAAGTCTCGCCGGACTGGTTGTCCTTCAGGCGAAGGCCGGTGACATGATCATCGCCCAATACCTCCTCGATCACTTTATCCGCTAGGATTTCGACTTTTTCGTTATTCCGCGCGCGCCTGAGCATAATGTCGGAGGCGCGGAAGTTTTCCGTGCGGTTGATGATATAGACTTTGCTGGCAAATTTGGTGAGGAATGTCCCCTCTTCCATGGCGCTGTCCCCACCGCCGATCACGGCCACGGTCTTGTCTTTGAAAAAGAAACCGTCACAGGTGGCGCAGGCAGATATCCCTTTGGCCCACAGTTTATCTTCCGACGGCAGGCCCAGCCGGCGCGGTTTAGCGCCGGTAGCGATGATGACCGTCTTTCCCTGATATTCCTGGTCATCTGTTTTAACGGTGAAGGGACGTTTTGAGAAATCAACGCTTGTCACATCTTTCGTTATATATTCCACTCCAAAACGCTCTGCCTGCCCCCGCATCTCAGCCATCAGCTTGGTTCCCTGGATACCATCCTTAAACCCCGCATAATTTTCGACAACGGTGGTAGTGGTCAGCTGACCGCCCGGCTGCCAGCCTTCGAATAAAAGCGTTTTTAGGTTCGCGCGCCCCGTATAAACCGCTGCCGATAAACCAGCAGGACCGGAGCCGATGATCAAAACATCATAAATATCGGACATTGGAAAAATGCTTATCAGATAAACCTAAAACATTATACACAATAAATCAGAAATCTGAATTCAGAAATGAGAAATAATCAGGCCTGTGCTTCGATCTTTGCCTTCACCACCATGGTATTGATGATGGAGCCGCGTTCCATTTCGCCCAATTTCATCTGGATGAAACGGATGGTGTCCTGAAGGTCGGGGATCATGCGGTATTCCAGCGCATTCACGCGGCGGCGCGTTTTTTCCAGCTCATCCGCCAGCGCTTCAGCAGATTTTTCGATCTCCGCCAGTTCAATCAATAAAGGAAAAACGTCCTGGAAAGACTGGAGGGACATATCCAGTTCCCCGCTGGTCTGCAGATAGCCATACGTGATTACGTCTCCCTCCGTTTCTAACTTGAATTTGGGGATACGGACCGACATGACATTTTTGGTTTCCACGGCCAGCTTGGTTTTGGCAGTGGAATATAAAAGAGCCCCTTCCACAAATTCCTCCGACATCAGGGAGCCGGCCCGAATGAAGTTTTTAAAAGCCGCGCCCAGCTTTCCTTCCACCTCTTCGCGCATGCGGCGGGCCTCACGGATGATCTCCATAAATTTCTGCATCAAACCATCCTGCTTGTCTTTCAGCAGTTTATGCCCGCGCTGAGCGCTCTTGAGCTTCTTCTTAAGCCCCAGCAGGGCCATACGCGTTGGATTGACGTTTAGGATTGCCATAATAATTATTAGTTGTCGTTGTAGGTATCGCGGCTCGTATCGGTGTTATTACAGGTGTCGTCTTTGTTTTACTGGCAAACGAGACAATAACGACAACCTTAAACGATACTAGCGGTGACAACGAAACCCACAACGTTTAATCTTTCATGTATTTAGCAATATGCTCTTCCTTAACACGCTTAAGTTCAGATTTCGGAAGGATTTTCAGAAGCTCCCAGCCAAGATCCAGGGAGCCAGTATCGATTTCACGATCCTCATATTCACCCTGGCGGATATACTTATCTTCAAAAGCTTCTGCAAACTTCATATAAGCGCGGTCGACCTCATCCAGCGCCGCCTCGCCAAGGATCACGGCCAGTTCACGCACATCCTTGCCGCGGGCATAGGAAGCGTACAGCTGGTTCATAACGCCGGCATGATCTTCACGGGTCTTGCCTTCACCGATACCCTTGTCTTTCAGGCGTGACAGAGAAGGAAGCACATCGGCGGGCGGGAAAATGCCTTTGCGGTGCAATTCACGGGACAGCACAAACTGACCTTCCGTGATATAGCCGGTCAAATCGGGAATCGGATGAGTGATATCATCTTCCGGCATGGTCAGGATCGGGATCTGGGTGACCGAACCTTTTTTGCCTTTAATACGGCCGGCCCGTTCATAAATTGTGGCGAGGTCGGTATATAGGTAACCAGGATACCCGCGTCGGCCCGGCACTTCTTTACGCGCGGCAGACACTTCACGAAGCGCTTCGGCATAGTTGGTCAGGTCAGTCAGGATCACAAGTACATGCATCTCTTTTTCGTAAGCCAGATATTCAGCGGCCGTAAGCGCAAGACGGGGGGTGGCAATGCGTTCGACCACCGGATCATCCGCGGTATTCACGAACAGCACCGCCTTCTCAATAGCGCCTGTTTTTTCAAATTCAGACTGGAAGAACTGAGCCTCTTCAAACGTCACCCCCATGGCCGCAAACACCACCGCAAAATCAGAACCGTCTTTCACCTTAGCCTGACGGGCGATCATGGCGGCAATACGGTTATGCGGCAAACCGGCGCCGGAGAAAACCGGCAGTTTCTGGCCGCGCACCAGCGTGTTCAGACAATCAATCGTGCTGATCCCGGTCTGAATAAAGTCGTTCGGATAATCGCGGGAATAAGGGTTAATAGCGGCGCCGCTGATATCCAGCCGTTTTTCGGGGATGATATCAGGCTGGCCGTCAATTGGTTTACCTGCGCCGTTAAACACACGGCCAAGTATATCTTCTGAAACTCCCAGTTTCATGGTCTCCCCCAAAAAACGGGCTTTGGCGCCTTCAGTGACCGTGCCCTGGGTGCTTTCGAACATCTGGACAAGCGCCCGCCCCTCAGAGGCCTCCAGAACCTTGCCTAAACGGACTTCCTTTTCGCCAGGGATCTGGATTTCCACAAGTTCTTCATACTTTACGCCTTCTACCCCTTCCACGACCATAAGCGGACCGGCGATTGATGTGATTGTCTTATATTCTTTCTGCATGATTTAAAAAATTAATAATTGAAAATTTGAAACAGAAATCTGATCCTGAACTTGATCCAGGATGAAATCTGAAATTACTTTTTAAGTGTCTGAATGGAACTAGCTACCTCTTTAGCCAAAACTTCAAATTCCTCCCATTTGCCGTCTTCAATATCTTTGGCCTTAACAATTTTTTCCATCACAGGGAGTTTTTTCAGTTCATTGAAATCGAAATCCTCCTGCCCCACAATATCCTGAGCTGCATAGTAGATCGTCATGATGACTTTAAGCATCCAGTATTGTTTTTTGAGGGAAGAGAAAGCGTCCACTTTGTCGAAAGCATTCTGAAAAAGGAAGTCTTCACGAATCGACTTGGCGGTTTCTAATACCAGCCGCTCTTTAGGACTTAAGGCATCCATACCCACCAAACGGACGATTTCTTCCAGTTTGGCTTCTTCCTGCAGCATTTTCATGGCGTCGGAACGGACTTTCATGGAATCATCCGCAACCTCTTTAGTCCAGTGGCTGGCCACATTCTCATCATACAGCGTATAAGAAGACAGCCAGTTGATGGCAGGAAAGTGGCGTCGGCGCGCCAGATTGGCATCCAGACCCCAGAAGACTTTTGTAACACGAAGCGTGTTTTGGGTCACTGGTTCGGAAAGGTCACCGCCCGGAGGAGAGACCGCTCCGATAACCGTAAGGGTTCCTTTGCGGTCATCCGACCCCAAGCACTGAATCGCGCCTGCCCGTTCATAAAAACCAGCCGTGCGGGAGCCAAGATAGGCGGGATAACCTTCTTCGCCTGGCATCTCTTCCAAACGGCCGGACATTTCACGCATGGCTTCCGCCCAGCGGGAGGTGCTGTCAGCCATCAGGGCCACATGGTAACCCATATCACGATAATACTCGGCAATAGTGATCCCCGTGTAGACAGACGCTTCACGGGCCGCCACCGGCATATTAGAAGTATTGGCGATCAGAACCGTGCGTTTCATCAAAGGTTCGCCGGTGTTCGGGTCTTTCAATTCCGGGAATTCCATCAGCACATCTGTCATCTCATTGCCCCGCTCCCCGCAGCCCACATAAACGATCACCTGGGCATCGCAGTATTTGGCCACGGTCTGCTGAGTAACTGTTTTGCCGGCCCCAAACGGACCGGGAATACAGCCAGAGCCTCCTTTCGCGAGCGGAAAAAGAGTGTCAAGAATACGTGTACCGGTAACCAGCGGTTCAGAAGGCACACGTTTCGATTTGGATTTTCTGGAGATGCGGATGGGCCATTTCTGGAGCATGGTCACTTCATGTTTTTTGCCATTTTCATCTTCGATCACTGCGACCACATCCTCGACCTTTTTCTCGCCGGAATGGATATCAGAGACTTTTCCGAAAACACCGACCGGCACCATGATCTTATGGACAATAAGGGCCGTTTCCTGCACTTCACCCAGCACATCCCCTTCTTCCACGGTATCACCGGTGCTTACAGTGGGTTTAAAATCCCATTTCCTTTCACGGTCGATGCCAGGCACATGGATACCGCGGGCGATGAATGCGCCGGATTTCTTTTCAATCAATTCCAAAGGGCGCTGGATCCCATCGTAAATGTTTTCCAAAAGGCCGGGGCCCAGCTCCACAGATAAAGTCTGACCTGTCAGATACACCGGCTCGCCAGGACCGACCCCGCCGGTCTCTTCGTAAACCTGGATGGAGGCTGTGTTGCCGTTTAAACCAATCACTTCTCCCACCAAGCGCTGCTCAGACACATAAACAACCTCAAACATTTTGGCGGTCGACATGCCCTTAGCGACCACAAGCGGTCCGGAGACTTTAATAATGGTACCTTCTTTATGAGTAATCATGATTATTGAAATTAATTAATGAATTATTTCGTGACTCGTGTCTCGTGACTCGTGACTTGGATTAACCGAATCACGAGACACGAAGCACTAGTCATTAGAAACTAAGATAAAATATCCATCCCCACCGCTTTTTCGACGATGGTTTTAAGTTTTTGTAAACCGTAACCCGTGGTGCCCAGGTGGCTTGGCAGCGGGATGATAGCGGGAAGGGGTTCGGCGGAAAGCTTTTTATAATCATCCGGAGTCACTCCGCGCGCCAGATCTTCCATAATGAAAACAATCGCGTATTTATTGATGCTTTCACCGTCCACTTCTGTCCGTTCTCTTTTAAGGGAATATAAACGCTCCACTGCTTCTTTAGGGTCCGTGGCATACACCGGCTCCAAGCCTAACGCTTTGAATCCGAGAATCGTTTCACGCGGTCCGATGATGGCCATCTTATATTGGTTCATAGTTTCGTATTGACTGCGGATTGACTGCGGATTGAGACCGAATTGATTCGGAATCTATTCGCAGGCCATTCGGAATCTATTCGGTTATAAAGTAAGTACATGTTTATGGATATCGTCCGCAGACAGCTGATTACGCTTGCCCACCAGAATCGTCCGGAGGATTTGCATATGGTTTTCAAACCGCCAGAAAAAAGCGAAAACCGGCTCAGGGCCAAAAGACATTTTTTTGCTTTCATCCATATAGCTCTGAAGGAGTTCGGTAATTTTCTTTTCAGCGGCAAGCAGTGTTTTTTCTTTCAGGAATTCATCC
This sequence comes from Candidatus Peregrinibacteria bacterium, assembly GCA_016932495.1. Lineage (GTDB taxonomy): Bacteria > Patescibacteriota > Gracilibacteria > UM-FILTER-43-11 > UM-FILTER-43-11 > JAFGCR01. The sequence goes on along the minus strand of JAFGCR010000002.1, from coordinate 58,287 downwards.
AGGACAAGGGCCAGTTCATCCGCATGCATCTTTTGTTCCAGCAGAGATTTCAGTTCTTCATAGCCTTTCGGATAACTTTCCGTCATCACCGTGGCCGGAACACGGCCTCCATGAAGAAGGATGGCCTCAAGATAGCTTTCTTCTTCTTTGAGTTCCTTACAGCGAATGAATGTTTTGAGGTTTGTAAGATCGATAAGGCGCTGTAAATAACCGATGGTAAGAGCGCTTCTAAAACGCCTGGCCATCATCAGCATTTCTTCCAGATAATGTTTATCGACGATCAGATCAACGATCTGCGGATCATGGGTTTTTCCGTATTGCCTGGCGGCATCCTCCATTGTCTCATGCATCCCTTTGGTCAGCGCGGGGATTTTTCCCTCCAGAACAAACTGCTCCCAGTCTTCGGCCCGCAGACAGCCCAAATCCACCAGCGCATGCTCCACATCGGCGTAACCATGCCCCACCAGGCGTGCCTTAAGGGTGACTTTAAGGTTATGAAAATCATATTTAAGCCACAAAAACTTAAGCGTGTCCAAGTTAGGAGACATTTTAAAAAGCAGGCGCGACATCTTTTTAGTGGCTTCTGTCAGAACGGTCTGAAATTCATCCGCTGTGTGCTCACCGATACTCCCTGAAACAAAAGTCAGGTCATTCAGCACCTGGAAGGCAGCATTCGCGCTGTCCGCATCGATCATACGTTCCAAAACATTGGCGGTCGGGAGCCGTGTTTCAAGAGCCCGAAGGCGTCCGATGATGTAAGCGTAATCCGCTGGATTATGTGACATTATAAGGATTATGGGAACAATATTTTAGCGATCTCCACCTCCGTTGCGGGCCGGACGATTTTCTGGACCAGATAAGAAAAAGAAAGATTGATCTCTACCTTACCGCTCATCAGAACAAAACCGCCTTTAAAGTCATGGGTTTCAGATTTAATCTCAAAATCCGCACCAGCCTCCCGGATAGCGTCCTCAGTCTGTTTACGGCGATTCGCCGGAACGATGAGGCTCCCCTTTTCAGCAGTTTTGAGCACATGCTTCATCATATCGCCCAACAAGGCGACATAATCATGGTCACTTAACGCGTTTAGTGCTGTTTCGGCCTCTTCGTAAGCCTGATCGATCACCTCACGCTTCTGTCTTAATGTCTGGCTTCGGCCTTCCATCATAGCTAAGATTTTGGACTTTTCGATCACGGCCGCGGATTGGATTTCTATCTTCTGTTCGATCTCAGCCCGCCGGGCATCGGCTTTGGCCTGCGCCTCTCCACGGATCTTTTTGATCTCATCATCCGCTACCTGTTTGATAAAAACAGCTTTTTTCTTGGCTTCGTTTTCAATTTTTTTGAGAATATCCTGTAGAGCCATCCTAATTTAGATTTAAGAGTTAAGAGCTAAGATTAACATTAAATGTTAATCGGGAACCGTTGATCACATCAAATTGAAAAAACAATCAAAGCGGAGATCAGGAATCCCAGCACGGCATACGTTTCAACCATGGCGGCCAGCACCATCGCTTTACCCATCGTGGAACCGTCTTTAGCGATCATGCCCATACCGGCGGCAGATACTTTTCCCTGATGCATGCCGGAGAACAGGCAGGAAATGCCCGCGGGCAGACAGCCGAAAAAGATCTTAAAGCCTTCACTTAGACTCATGGGCTCAATGCTGCCGGACAAAATCCCCGTATTCATAAGTACGAGAAAGCCGACCAGAAAACCGTAAATGCCCTGAGTCGCCGGCAAAGCCTCAAGCACAAGAACCTTACCGAAAAGTTCAGGCTTTTCAGCGGTAACGCCCGCACCGGCCTGGCCTGCAAGACCGACCCCGATTGAAGAACCGATACCGCCTAAAAAGACAGCGATAGCGCCGCCCATAACAGCCAGCGCCAGGCCCCACTGGGAAACAGATTGTACTATTTCGTTTTCCATAATGATTAAAAAATTAGGAATTAAATTTTGAAAACTTACAAACTTGAAAATTAATTTTTGATTTATTTAGTTTTCAAGTTTTCAAATTTTCAGATCACTTTTTTAAATGAACAAATTTCGATTCGCGCGCAAACGGCCTGAATGGCGCGCCGCCCCCCTCAAGGAACTTCCCGAAAAATTCCACAAACTGGAGACGGCCAGAGTGGATAAAGGAGCCGAGCGCGTTAATGCCGAGGTTAAAGATATGCCCGCCGATCAGTATAATAATGGCGAAAATGATTCCGACATAAGGGATACCATTAGCCAGACTGGCAATGGTGTTAACGGCCATGCCGATAATGGTTGTAGCCAGACCAAGTGCCAGTAAACGGGAATAGGAGAGAACATCACTCATGTAACCGACCAGGTTGTAAAGGCTCAATAGCCCTGAGAAAAATTTCGCGATAATATTGGATTTTTTGCGACCCTGCGTGAGAACAAGGGAAATAATGCCCGCGTAAAGGAGGGGGGTGATTGCAGACGCAAGGATTTCCGGGAGCAGGCCGGCCTTCAGCAGAATAAACAGACCGATGACGGTCAGCAGATACGCCCATGGCAGGTTGTCGAGCAACGCGTCTTTTTTGCCGATATGCCGGAAATTATGGAAAAAATTAAGCCACACCCCGAATAAAACCTGGATAAAACCCAGCGAAAGCGAAAGGATCAGGACAGACAAAGCGTTTCCCAAAGGATCAAAAACCTGTCCGATGAACATAAGCTTCTCTCCGCGGACGGCCGTCATAAACCCGGGAGCCTGGTCGGGCGTCATGCCAAACCAGCCGCCAAACAGAATACCCATAATAAAAGTAAGGAGGCCGCCATACATCAAAAGACGCACCAAATTTTCAATGCTTTTCGGGATTTTCAGATATTTCAGAATGGCCCAGGTGGCCGCGAACATAATAAGCCCGTAACCCGCATCGGTTAAACACATACCGAAGTAAACAATGAAAAAGACGGCCAGATAAGGAGTGGGGTCCGCTTCATGATAAAGCGGCAGGCCGTAGACATCCGTCACTGAACGGAAAGGCTGTAAAAAACGACGGTGTTTCAGTAAAACAGGTGCAGACTCGCCTTCATCCGGCTCCACGTCGAGCAATTCAAAGTTTTTGGTGATTTTGAGAAGCTCTTCACGGATTTTAGGTACGCCTTCTTTCGGCATCCAGCCGGAAATCAGGACCGCAGAATCGGTCGCAAGAAACTTCCGGCGTGCCTTTTTCTGAAGGTGCTTCCAATTAACGAAATCGTATGCCATCCGGAGTTTGGGCAGATCTTTGGAAAGCTCCTGAGCCGCCTCTTTTAGCTGAGCCTGACGATCGTGGATTTCTTTCAATCGTTTATCGATGCGGTCCAATTCATCCGTCACACTGCCCTTAGCTTCAGGAAGCTCCACCCGCTCCGCCTTATAAGTGCCGATCAGACTATTGATGTCCGGCACAACCGTAAGATCACAAATAATATGCACATACACACGGATATCCACAATATTGTCGCATTCCAAAACGATCAGGGGGGAAATGGCGACTAATTCCGTTTTGAACTCCTCCCAGTCCTTGAGGGCAAGTGTAACAAAAAGAGAGGCGACGTTCCGGGTTTCACGCGGGGAATCAAGCGCGCAGGTTAAATAACGCCAGGGGAACAGTTTTTCCTTATCCGCTTCAAGGGCTTTCTGTTCGTTATGAAGGTTGACCAGCTGCTCTTCAACTGACTGACAGCGAGCCACAACATCTTTATATTTAAAACTTTTAACAGTATCTTCCACTTCATTGATATGAGCCTTCACGCTGGGGCCGTCGATCTTGGCCTGCAGGCCCTTTTTAGGCACTTCGTATTGGACCAGAAAATTCACCGCGAAATCCAGCTGTGCCACTTCCATTTCAAGCTCATGGCCGGTTTCATCCGCCCCCATAGGCTTTAAGGCTTCGTGGCCAGATGATACTTCTGTAAGGTGTAAAACCCCTTTGCTTTGCAAAAAAACCAGCGCTTTAGCCTTATCTTCTTTATGCAGCCATAAATTGATTTTTTGCATGGGAACAACAGCCATACAAGAAAAGGTGAAGTTTTATTCGAATAAACCGACAAAAGCCTGATGAATATGTTTTTTGGCTTTATCGAGATTTGCTTTGCCGCCCCCGGTTACCTCACGGCGTTTGGCATCGGATTCCGCTAAAATACGTTTGTATTCCTGCTTAGCCTTCTCTTTGGCTTTCTGGAACCGCTCCTGACCGTTCCTTTTGGCTTCCTCTTCGGCTTCTATAACGATTTGGCCGGCTTCTTCGGCAGCGGACGAAACACGCTGATTGTTATCTTTTTCAGCTTTTTCGATCATTTTTGCTGCCTCCTTTTCTTTTTGCTGGATCTGTCCGATAAAATGACTTTGGTCACTCATGGTTTTAGAGGGCATAGTGGTAAAATTGCGGGAGGTATTTTAGTCACGTTGTCAACAAAAGTCAATACTCTAAAACATTGCAGTATTTTTATTTTATTATATTATATTAATATAAGAATTTGACAAAACTACCAAAAATATATTATAAAGAATATCCATTCACTTATTTTTAACCTAATAAAGTCATGGAAGCACTCCGTTTGGACCTACATCCCTTTGAGGGGGACCTTGCAGAAACAAGAAAAAAAATCGATGACATCAAAAAGGTGGCCATCGCCTTATTGGGCGACCATTTAGTATTACAGGAGGAGGAAACAATGAGAAGAGATGTGAAGAAACTGCTCATCGATCCGAAAGAAGTCCCCACCATTCAGCACCCTCTAAAACCGCTGGAAGAAGAACAGGAGGAAGTTTATAGCCAAATAGCCATACTGCGCGACACCATGCGCGCCTGCCTTAGGCGATTAAAAATTCTGGATCCAAAGGCGCCCGAATTGGACGATCAGCTGATTAAAACCATCGCAGATCTTTAATTTGACCTGAAAATAAATCACCTCTAAACTGCAATCCCATGTTTACGAGCCATAAGTGGCTCAAAAAACTGGTTTTTTAACCCGCTTGCCAAGGAGGAAGTCATGGCGATCAGCGGAGGAGGCTCTGTCCATCCGAGCGCCGAACGGTGCATCACCTGGGTCTTCACCAGCTCACTGGTCATCGGCATCGGCTTCGCGGTCTACTACTGCCTCATCCGGTAACGAGGCGATTATGCGGGTTCTTATCAGGGGTGACGCCAATGGTGTCACCCTCTTATTTAATGTCGATATTTTTCTTCCGTTTCTTTTCTTATAATTCTTTTCTTTCCCTTCTTCAGGCCCTTTAGGGCCCACTTACCCCAGAATGAAGGGGGCGCATACGCGTAAACGAAAAAACTGATATAAAAATATTTAAATATCAGTTATTTGGAATTATTTTCTATTCAGCCCCAACCACTCCTTCACCTTATCCGGTATCTCCATCAACCTTGATTCCTCCAGCGTAATCCGTTCCGGCAAAGCTTCTAAAAACAGTTTGCCGTATTCTTTAGTGAGCACGCGGTTATCCAGAACAATCATCACCCCGTAATCCTTCTGGGAGCGGATGAGCCGGCCAAAACCCTGACGGAATTTAAGGATGGCGCGGGGAACGAGATATTCAAAGAAGCCATTGTTAAACATCTGGCTCCGGGCTTTGCAGATGGGGTCGCTGGGGACATCGAACGGCAGTTTATGGATAACGAGTGTGGAAAGGGCATCGCCTTTAATATCGACCCCTTCCCAGAAACTGGCTGTGCCGAAAAGAATGGAATGAGCCGGGTCGTTCAAATACGCCTTCATGATCTTGTTCCGCCCTCCGCTGATCCGCTGGGCCAGCAACCGGACGCCTTCGTTCTGCAGAGGTTCCATTAAATTCAGATACAGCGTCTCGATCATTTTGTACGACGTAAAAAGCGACATCATATTCCCGCCCACGTTACGGATAAGCTGTTCAAAAAAGGGCACCAGCTGCTGGTTGCTTTTGGGGGACGTGATAGGAATGGCGTCGTTGGGAATGAGGACATACGTCTGCGTTTCAAAATTAAACGGCGAATCGATAATGAGTTCCTCAAACCGGTCATCCAGACTCAAAATGGTGCGGAGATAAGTAAACGGATGCTGTTCAGGGGCGTCGAAGCTTTTGTCAGACAACTTCACGCCCAGCGTGGCTGAAGTGAGGATGATGGATTTCTTCTGGCTGTACAGGCGGTCTTTTAAATAATCCCCCGGCAGGTACGGCGCCAGGTTAACGGTAACGACTCCCTGTAAATCAGAAGTCATCCATCGGATGTAATCGGATGTGCCTGCGTCCGCGAAAAAATGGTTCAGGGCCGTCATCTGTTCCTGGAGGATCTCGGATTCCTGAAGGATTTCCATAATAAATTCATTCTGTTCAGACGCTTCATCCCCGCTCAGCATCCAAGCCTCCACGAAATCTTTGACTGTGCGAAGCCACTGGTTGATGCGACGAAGGGTCTCATCGGAAGACGTGCTGAGGTTCAGCCATTCTTCCGACCCTAAAATCCCCTGATCGACCAGCAGATTTTCGATATAACCGGAATCCTGCACATTCTGGTTTACGAACAAAGCGATCACCGTAAACAGGTTATCGATCGCATCTTTCAGGCCATCAATATTCTCAAGGGCATCGCCGATCCGGTCCATGGCCATCTGCCCGCCAAACAGCGTGCCTTCATACCGCTTCTGGACAGTTTCCAGATTGGACTCGATGAGTTTTAAGGGTAGGATGAAATTTTCCTGTTTCAGCGACATGCCGAACGCGTCGGTGGAAGCCGATTCAAAATTATGTGCCTCATCGATCACCAGATATTGGTAATCCGGAAGGAGGGCACCTTCACTTTCCAGATCCGCGCAGAGTAACGCGTGATTGACCACGATGATGTCCGCCTGTTCCGCCTTTTTACGCGCCCGGTGCAAATAGCATTCACCATACGCTTTACACTTTTGGGGAGTACAATATTTTTTGTCCGCGCACAGTTCAAAATCCCAGATCATATTCTCTTCGCGCGTGAGGTGTATCTCGCCGCAGTCATCGGACAGCGTGGTAGTCTGCCAAACCAGGATTTTAGTAAGCAGGATGATCTCAGTATCGGAAAAACGGGAACGCTCTTTAAACTTGGCCAGCCGGCGTAGGCATAAATAATGGGTGCGGCCCTTTAAAAGAGCGGCGTGAATACCCGGATGACTGGTGGCGTGCCGGTAAAGTTCCTGAAGCAAAGGGATATCTTTTTCAAACAACTGTTCCTGAAGGTTGATAGTGTTCGTAGAAATAACGACCTTGGATTTATTTTTAATCGCCATATTGGCCGCCGCCGTAAGGTAAGCTAATGACTTTCCAACCCCTGTAGGCGCCTCGCAGATCAGATGGTAACCTTGGTCAAACGCGTTCATCACATTTTCAGCCATCTGGACCTGCTGAGAACGCGGTTCATAGTCATCGGAATACTGCTGGAAAACACCGCCTTCCCCCAAAATATCGCCGACTTCAAGCGGTTTTTGAATGCCGTTATCCTGGAGGCGGGATTCGCGAATCCCGCCTACGGTATTTTCAGATGTAATATTCTTACCTTTCACCCCTTCAAAAACCGCTCCCCCGTCCCACATCGACCGGCTCACATATTTTTCAACGTCTTTTAATAATTTATCGGGAAGGGTTTCGATTTTCTTACACATCTTTTTAAACAATTCCAGCGTCGCCTCCACATCCCCCATCGCGCGGTGTTTGTTTACATGTTTAATGTCGAGATCATCCGCCAGCGATTCCAGACTATAGCTGGCCGCCTGCGAATAAAGGATCTGAGCCAGAGGGATGGTATCGATGAACCCCAGTACATCCAGATCAATGCCTTTGGCTTTTAAAAAACCGGCGTCAAAATCAATGTTGTGGGCAATCAGATAAGCGCCCTGTAAAGCCGATTCGATTTCTTTAAAGACCGCCTTCCGATCCTGCCCGTTTTCCCGCAGGTCCTGGTCCGTGATCCCCGTAATGACTGTGATAATCTTAGGAAGCTCGTAATCGATTTTAATCAGATCATCGTACCGCTTCACTTCCTTCCCGTTCTCATAACGGACCATCGCGACTTCAATGATGTCATCGCGCTTGGGATCGATGCCGCTGGTTTCCAGGTCAAGAACGACGAAAGGCTTCCTAAACAATTTTCAATTTTCAATTATAAATTTTCAAACAATGCCAAAAATAAGACACTAATAAGGGTAGTCCATTTAAATGAAAAATGAAAACTGAAAATTGAAAATTATTAAATCGATTTCAAATATTTCTTCAAAATCCCGGCAGATTTTTTCAGCTTCTCCATCTCCCCTTTGGTCAGATCCAGCTTCCACACCTGCTCCACACCGCGCCGGCCTAAAATGGCGGGTACACCTAAGCAAATCCCTTTAATACCATAAGCCGTTCCCGGTTCAGTAGAGACTGGAATAACAAACTTGCGGTCATGAAGGACATTTTCCACCAATTCCGTGATCACCACACCGATTCCGTAATACGTGGCGCGTTTCCGCTGAATGATCTCATACGCCGCACGCATCGTCTGCTTTTCAATAGCATGCATATCTTTAGCAGTCAGCATTTTTTTAATCGGCAGACCGGATACATTGGCAATGCTCCAGGGTACAAATTCACTATCCCCGTGCTCCCCCATCACATATCCATGCACATTGTGCAGATTAACCCCCAGTTTCTGACTGATGATGTAACGCAGGCGGGATGTGTCGAGCGACGTGCCGGAACCGAATATCTGACCTTTAGGGAGCTTGATATACTGCTGAGCAATATAGGTTAAAACATCAACCGGATTAGAGACAATGATCACCACCGTATCGGAACGGAGTTTTCCCATTTCTTTAATGATCCCCTTCATGATTTTGGTGTTCTTTTTGATTAAATCAAGGCGTGTTTCACCCGGTTTCTGGGCCACCCCCGCGGTAATGACGATAATATCCACATCGCCACAATCCCTTAAATGACCACCCCGCACATCACCGGTCTCCGTGCCGATCAGCCCATGAGCCAGATCCATCACTTCCCCCTCCTCACGCTCTTCGCTAACATCAATTAATATGAGCTCTGCCGCCAGCCCCTTGATCATGGCCGCGTACGCGAAAGAGGAGCCCACCATACCGATGCCGACCACCGCGATACGGGTTTTACGGACTTTTGGATTAGTCATTTTCTTCATTTTTAATATCGATTAAAAGGTAAACTATAAATGTGTTGTCCATCCGCCATCCACCACCAGCGCGTGGCCAGTGGTATAACTGGCGGCATCAGAGGCCAAATAAACCGCGGCACCCGCCAATTCATCCGGTGTGCCGGAACGCTGCAGGGGGACGCTGGCTTTGATCATGTTCTGGAAACCTTTATCTTTCAGCAGTCCTTTGGTCATATCGGTAACAAAAACGCCCGGACAGATCGCGTTCACGCGGATTCCGTGCGGCGCCCATTCCGCTGCCAGCGTTTTGGTGAGCATAATGATTCCCGCCTTACTAACGTTATAAGCGGCTGACTGTGCAAAGGCCATCAGGCCAGCCACACTGGCTATGTTAACAATACTTCCTTTCTTCTGCTTAATCATTTGTTTGCCAACAGTTCGCGCGCACATCAGGGTGCCTTTTAAGTTAATGGCGATCAGCTTATCCCATTCCTTTTCTTCCAGATCTTTAATAGGCGTGGGGTAATAAACACCGGCATTATTGATAAGAATATCGATTTTCTTAAATTTGCCCACGACTTTTTTGACCATAGCATCAATGTGCTTTGGATTGGTCACATCGACTTTCAGGCCTAATGCCTTAACACCCAACGCTTCCACCTTCTTGATTACTTTTGCGGTAGAAAGAACATCGGTAATCACTATATTCGCTCCCTGCTGAGCAAGCCCAAGGGCCATAGCAAGCCCAAGACCCCGGCTGGCACCCGTGACAATGGCAACCTTACCGGTTAAATCAAATAATGGATTACAAATGCATTTTTTCATTTTATTTTTTGTTAAATCAACCGCCATCAGTTTACCGTGCCAGGCAAATGGATGCAAATAGAGAAAGGGCGGCTCGATAGGTAACGAGCCGCCTTGTATCGTGACGGGTTTTGCCGCAATTAGCTAACCCGATCGTGTGTGGCCTGGGCTGGACTTGAACCAGCGACCTGGAGATTGCGAATCCCCCGCTCTGCCAATTGAGCTACCAGGCAATTGGTGCCGGGTGTGGGATCTTCACCCACGTTTCCGACTGAACGATTTTACCCGTTCATCGGCGTCCTGGATGCTAGACGAACCCGGCTATGAGAACGGACTTGACGTCCGGCCTTTCTGCAACCCCTAGGCATTCCGCCCAAGGGGCTTTGTTGAATGGTGGAGTGGGAGGGTATTGAACCCCCGACCTGCTTACAGCGAGACCTGAAAACAAAACCGAGGCCTCTGATGTTGATCAGGATTCTGTTGTCAGATCCTTAATCGCTGTAAACTGCTCTCCCGACTGAGCTACCACCCCATAAGTAGCGATTCCGAGCACTCGGAACCTACTGAAACAGTATAGGAACGCTCCTTAAAAGAACGCATCCTACGCTGAATCAGATACTCATTTTATTAATAAAAAAATAATTGTCAATTATTAACTTTATAATTTCAGCTTTCCGTATTTTTAAGTTATAATCCATTCGAACTAACCCATTTTATGGAATACGCCTATTCACCTTACAGTCAGCAAAAACAGGAGAAGAAAAAGGGCGGACGCTCTTTAAAGATCAAACTGCCCAAAGGCGTTAAAAAGTGGGCCGGGATCATTGTGGGCATCATCGTTCTGACCTTCTTTATCTTTTACCTGATGCTGGGGGAACTGCGTTTTTTCGCCAACCATTTCTTAGGCCTTACCTTTTTCAGCAAAGATTATGTGGTCATTCTGCAGAATGATTATGAATTACGGCCAGGGGGCGGGTTTATCACGGGGTACGGAGAAATAAGTACATTCATGGGTTTCCCGGGCGATGTGACCTTTAAAAATTCATACGACATCGACACCAAAAGCTATGTCACGCCCCCCTATCCGCACGAAGAACTGCTGAAAAATGAATGGTACCAAGGATATACCTTCCGCGACGCCAACTGGGATCCGGACTTCCCGGGCGCAGCCGAAGAACTGATCAAGTTTTACCAGGAAAAATTCCCCGATAAGGATGTGGATGGGCTGATTGTGGTAAATTTCAGCCTGATTGAAAAGATGATCGATGAATTCGGCGGAATCAGCCTGAATGGAAAACAGCTGACCAAAAATAATCTGTTCAGCGAACTGGAATTCGAAGTGAACAATATTGACCGGCACGATGTAGATGCGCTGGAAAACCGAAAAGATATTCTGGGGGAACTGGCCATCCAATTAATCGGTAAAGCCAAACGCCATCCGTTTAAAACCCGTGACCTGTTCGTGGACGGGCTGAACAATAAAAATATCTATCTGTGGCTTAAAAACGAACGGCTGGAAAACAAATTAATTGAAAAAAGCTGGGCCAATGCCATGGCGCCATTGGAACGAAGCGACTTCCTGACGGTAAACCTGGCGAATCTGGGCAGTAAAAAGGCGGACCGTTACGTGCAGACCGAAGTCCATTATTACGCCAATATCACGAAAGAACTGCCGGAGATCACGACCGAGGTGACCATCCGCTACCCTGGATTCACCAATACGTACAGCGATAATTACAAAGGATACTTAAGGCTTTATATTCCCAAGGGGGCGGACGTGCTTCAGCTGCCCTTAGACAGCCAGGAACAGGGTGAGGGAGAATTTAAAATGATAGGAACGAAGATCATCCTGCCGGCGGGGAGCAAGACAAGTTTAAGCTACACTTATACTTTGCCGCGCAACACCTTTCTGCATGACCAATATCAGCTGCGACTCATCAAACAATCCGGCAGTGAAGCCTTTTACAAACTCACTGTGGAGACCGCCGAGGGAAAATTAATGGAAAGCGATGATTTTGATACCCGTGAAAATCGGGCGCTTTTTATGGGGAAACTGGAAAACGATAAAGATCTAGCCGTAAAAATCCTGCCTGATACCACTCCGCCTTATCCAATCGAACAGGAGTTTGAAGACCTCACTCGTATCAACATTATCTGGAACGAACCCATGGATCCGGCCACGGCCAATAACCCCCAAAATTTTTCTATTGCCGATTTGAATAAAAATAATGAGAACACAGATGAGGTGAATGTGATTTACACAGAGCTAATCCAGCCAAACGTGATCCAGCTCGAAGTGGAGGGTGTAACCGATCAGACGCTGGAATCCTACCGCATAGATTTAAAAGGCCTTAAAGACCAAACGGGCATCCAGATTCTTCCCGACCCGAAATCTATCACGGTCGTCCAGCGCATCAAACCAAAAAGTGAAGTGCCGGAAATCCGACTGGGTGAAATCCCTGACACAGCACCGGTAGAAACGCCTGCTATTGAATAGTTGGCATGACCTTTACTTTTCTGCCTATTTTCAATAAAATTTACAGGCTAATTTATAAACACCTGACACCTGACATTTAACACCTGACTTTTAAAGTCAAATGTCAATTGTCAAATGTCAATTGTTAATTATGGATCCATACAAAACCCTCGGGGTCGATAAAAACGCATCGGATGCCGACATCAAAAAAGCCTATCGGCGGCTGGCTATGAAATACCATCCGGATAAAGGCGGCAGTAAGGCGGATGAAAAAAAGTTTAAAGAAGTGACTGCTGCCTATGAGGTTTTGGGCGACAAACAAAAAAAGGCGCAATACGACCAGTTCGGGAGCGTGGGCACCGGGCCGGGTGGAGCCGGATTCGGTGGATTTGATTTCAGTGGCTTTCAAAACGTCAATTTTGATTTTGGCGGAGGATTTGGTGATATTTTTGACACATTTTTTGGGGGCGGCGCGCGTAAGGCACAGGCCAAACGCGGCCCGATCCGCGGAAATGACATTGAGATCGTCGTCCGGCTGACCTTTGACGAAGCGGTTTTCGGCGCCACCAAAGAAGTGGAATTAAGCCGCTACGAAACCTGTGAACATTGCAAGGGAATGGGCAATGAACCCGGCAGTAAGATCATTGACTGTGACACCTGTCGGGGAACCGGCCAGCACGTACGGATACAACGAACGCCGCTAGGACAGATCCAAACGGCTGCTACCTGCGAAGTCTGTAACGGCGCTGGCAAAGTGCCGGAAAAAAAGTGCCGTGAATGCAAAGGGGAAGGGCGTGTGATCAAAAACCAGAAGATCAAGATCAAAATCCCTGCCGGCATCCATGACAAAGCCGCCATTCGGCTGTCTGGCAAAGGGGAAGCGGGCTTAAAAGGAGGAGTGGCCGGAGACCTATTTGCCCACATCTCGATCAGTCCGAGTGATGAATTCAGGCGGGAGGGAGATGACATTAAAACTGAACAGCATATCCATCTTCTGCAGGCAGTGATGGGTGATGAGGTAAACGTCAAAACCATCCACGGAAACGTGAAACTCAAAATGCAGGCTGGCACTGAAAACGGAAAAATATTTAAATTAAAGGGGTACGGGGTGCCGAAAGTAGGATCTGCCGCAAAAGGCGACCACTATGTTAAAATCATCGTGGATATCCCGCAGAAACTAAATAAAAAAGAAAAAGAACTATATGAGGAATTGATAAAAGAAGCTAAACTGACTATCAAACCGCAAAATAAAGGATTATTTGGATAATAATTCCGGATAGTGGCTTGAATGGTTGGCCGAGTTGTGGATCGAATAGTAGACCACAATACGAGCCACTATACGGCCCACGATACGACCTGCAATCCGAATCACAATACGAAATCTATGAAAAAGAACCCTTACCTGCACGAAAACAACACGTCAACTCCTAAAATATTAGGGCTGATCATCCTGATTGCCTTTGTATTCGCGCTGGGATGGCACGTGGGAGCGAACCAGACAGAAAGACAGGGAAGCAGCTATCGGATTGAAAACGAAATAACCCGTAATGCGGACAATAAAGTGGACATGCAGCTGTTTTGGGATGTATGGAGTTTGCTGGCAAGTAAATATGTGGATCCTCAGGCGCTCGACTACAAAGAAATGGTCTATGGAGCTATCCGTGGGATGGTCTATTCGCTGGATGATCCCTATACCACCTTCCTCACGCCAAAGGAAAACAAAGATTTTCAAGCCAGTATGGAGGGGACGCTGGAAGGGATCGGGGCGGAATTAACGCTGAGGCACGGCCTGATCACCGTTGTATCCCCGCTTAAAAATTCCCCCGCCAAACGGGCCGGTATCCAGCCGGAAGATATCATCCTGAGAATCAACGGAGTGGATGTGGAAGAATATACGTTTGAGCAGGCGGTCATGAAAATACGGGGGCCAAGGGGCAGTAAGGTGACGTTGACCATTGTGCGGGATAAGCACCCCGAACCTATTGAGGTCACAATCGTTCGGGAAGCCATCAATATCAGCAGTGTGGAATGGGAAATGAAAGGGGATGTCGCACTGATCGAATTAAACCAATTCGGCGCCAAAACCAAAGAGGAATTCAGCCGGGCTATCAGCGAGATCCTGGCCAAACGCCCCTCGGGGATCATCCTGGACCTGCGCTACAATGGCGGAGGATACCTGGAGGGCGCCGTGGACATCGCCTCAGAATTCATTGAAAAAGGAAAGGTGGTGTCAGTAAAAAAACGAAACCCCGAAGAAGACGAGGTGATCTATGTGAATGGCAAAGCCCGTGCCGTCAGTATCCCCTTAGCCGTTCTGATCAATAAAGGAAGCGCTTCGGCATCTGAAATCGTGGCGGGCGCCATCCGCGACCATGACCGGGGAGTTATTATCGGAGAAACCAGTTTCGGCAAAGGAACGGTTCAGGAAGTCGAAAGCCTGATTGATGGCTCCAGCTTACGGGTAACGGTGGCAAAATGGTACACACCGAATAATATAAATATCACAGAATTAGGGATTGAGCCCGATATTAAAGTGGAACGGACGCTGGATGACATTGAAGCAGACCTCGACCCTCAATTGGACGCGGCGCTGGAATACCTGAAAAACCAATAGGCAACGAATGGAAGCGGATTGACTCGAATAGATCTCTATACGTATCTATTCGCATCTATTCGTTACCCATACTCATTCATCAAATTCCAAACGATCACCCGGTTTGATTTTAAAGAGGGAGGAATACCCGCCCGGCACCTCTAAAACGTACCGGATGCGGGAAGAGGGGGAATAGAGTTCACAAGGTTCCGTTTCGCAGGGAGGAACTTTTTCATGAATAGTTTTTACGCGTAAGTCCTCTCCGATAAAAATAATATCAAGCGGGAAGCGCATGTTTTTCATCCAAAAAGATGGTAGCACCGGTTCTATATAAACAAACAGCATCCCCCGGCCCACATCCAGATGCTTCCGGTACATCAGACCTTTTTGTCTTTGTTCAAAAGTATCGGCTATTTCGACTTTTAGTTTATACACATCGCCCCTTTCTGTCACCAGGCGTATTTTCTCAAAACCAAGATAATCTGAAAACAAGAAGGCGTTGATGCCGACAAAAAGAGTGACAATAAGAACGGCGATAAGCCGGTGAAAACGCATAGATTTTTATTTTAAAAGTTTAGCCAGCTCTTCTTTAAATTCATCCACATCCTTAAAACTGCGGTACACACTGGCAAAACGGATATAAGCAATGTGATCCATTTTCTTGAGGGCATCCATCACATCGTTGCCGATGGTCTGGCTGGAAATGCCTTTTTTATTCGCGCTCCATTTCTCTTCCAGACTATTGATCATCTTATCGATCTGAACCTGGGTGACTGGACGCTTCCCGCAGGCGATCCAGATACCGTTTTCGAGTTTAGTCCGGCTATACGGTTCAAAAGTGCCATCTTTCTTTTTCACCATTAAACTGCCGATCTCCTGCCGTTCAAACGTGGTAAAACGGCGGCCGCATTTTTCGCACTCACGGCGACGCCGGATGACCTTCCCCTGTTCTGCCAAACGGGAATCAATCACCTTGGTCTCTGCGTTTTTGCATTTGGGGCATTGCACAATTAAACGAAATAACGAAATAACGAAATAACGATACAACTAAAAGTTAAAAACTATCAACTAAAAACAGTTGTCGTGTCGTTGCATCGTCGTGTCGTCATTTCGTTAATTGATCATACAGATCCAGTGCAAACTGGTCGGTCATGCCGGCGATATAATCCTTTACCAGCACATGACTTTCTTCCCCATAAGGATTTTGGCGGATTTTTTCAGGAAGAAGCTGAAAATTAGACATCAATTTTTTAAACAGAAAACGGATGATGTTCTGCCCCTTTATATTGTAATCAGCCACCCCATTAGAACGGTAAAAATATTCGTATAAAAAATCTTTCAGTTCAGCACATTCTTTTTTAAAGCCTTCTGAGAAGGTGGATAGGGGCTTAGAGTGGCTATAAACCGATTCCAGATCGCTGATCCCGGCGGAAGCAATGAGGTGATCGGTATTGTCGGCCAAATCATGGATCATCAAACCGATCAGGCTGGAGATCATCGCTGAAATAAGAAAAGGCTGAGGTAAAGTCTGGTTTACATTTGTCTGGGTCTTCTTCCAGATCGCCAAATCATTTAATGCCTCTTTTTTTAGAATCCCCGCACGCAAACCGTCATCAATATCATGATTCAGATAAGCAATCTCATCAGCCATATTCACTATCTGTGCCTCTAAAGAGGGCATATGGACATCTAAAGAAACGGGCTGGTCAAAAGAGGTACGGTGTTTGATCAGGCCATCGCGGACTTCAAAAGTAAGATTAAGCCCCCGGTAATCAGCGCTCTTTTCTTCCAGATATTCCACCACACGCCGGCTCTGTTCGTTATGCTCAAAACTCTGCCCATATTCCCGCATCAGTTCATTTACCGTATCCTGACCCGCGTGGCCGAAAGGCGTGTGGCCAAGGTCATGAGCCAGGGCGATAGTTTCCGCGAGGTCTTCATTCAAATTCAGCATGCGGGCCAGATCCCGGCTTAGCTGGGCGACTTCCATGGTATGAGTAAGACGGGAGCGGTAATGGTCGCCGTAATGGGCAATAAAAACCTGGGTTTTTCCTTTTAAACGCCGGAAGGCCTTGGAGTGGATGACACGGTCCCGATCGCGCTGAAAACAGGTACGATAAGGATCCTCCGGTTCTTTAAACTCACGGCCATGGCTTTCCGCACTTCTGACAGCATAGGGGGCAAGGATTTTGTTTTCTCTGGTCTCAAAGGATTCGCGCGTGAGCAACATTTGAACGTGGTAAATAAAACATAAATAAGGTAACATACTCAATGGCCAATTTCCAATGTCCCGATGACCAATGATGGTCTGCTTAATAAATAAAATTGGTCATTGGCCATTGAGTCATTGGGAATTATATTACTATGCACAAATTAGAATTCCGCCGTCAGATCATCCATATCATCTACGGGCCCGCTATCATCCTGCTTCATCTTTATGATATTCTCACGCTTCCGATATTATTCGGTATGATCCTGGGCGGCTCCATTATGTCATTCATGATAAAACGTGAACGTCTGGGGCTTTGCCGGCGGGTTTTAAGCTTATTCGAACGGGACCATCACATGGCGAATTTCCCGGGACGGGGGGTTCTATTTTTTACCATCGGGGCTTTTTTGTCACTTCTGTTGTTTGACCCCTTACCAGCTTACGCAGGTATCTTGATCCTGAGTTTCGGGGACGCAGTCTCTAATCTGGTAGGCCGGCATTATGGGAAGATCAAAACCAAACTCAATCCGGATAAATATGTGGAAGGGACTTTTGTTGGAATACTTGTTTCCATTCCGATAGCCTATTTTTTTGTGCCGAACCTGCCCGCCGCCATCGCGGCCTCCTGCATCGCCATGTTTCTGGAAATGCCAAACATCCGGATCTTCAATTTTGAAATCGATGACAACCTGCTCATCCCTATCGGGGCTAGCTTTACTTTAAGTTTATTCATATAAATGGACCGAAAAGCGTTTGGAAAGAAGGGGGAGGAAAAAGCCGTCAGATATTTAGCGGGTAAAGGATATGATATCCTTGCCCGCAATTATCTGAAACGGTCCGGGGAAATCGATCTCATCGCGCGCGATCCCGCAAGTGATGAGATCGTCTTTGCAGAAGTAAAAACGCGCCATAACCGTGCGTTCGGCTACCCGGAAGAAGCGGTGGATGAGGCTAAAATTGAAAAGATCATCGAAACTGCCGAACAATGGCTGACGGAAAAAAATCAGGAAGACCGCGACTGGAGGATTGATATAATAAGCATTGAATGGGACAATGGGGAAGCCCTCGTACAGCATTTTGAAAACATCAGCTTATAAATATGCTCAAACGGCTTAAGAACATCCTGGTCTTACTCATTACCCTGCTTTTAGCCGGAGGGGTTTATATGTGGTTTTATCCTCTCAATAAAGGGGCACTAAAGATTATGACAGGAATGACCTCTTACTTTATTATAGAGGGGGAGAACCAGACACTCTGCGAAACAGACCCCTGTGAAATAGTTTTAAAAAGCGGTTCCTATCATCTGGAGATCCGCAAGGACGGGTATATTACAGAAAGCATAAACGTACCCGTAAAACGCGGCCGTACTGACGAAGTGGCTGTAACGCTCAAAAAAATACCGACATTACAGCCAATTGAAATCGCCCCGGAGCAAACCGATAAAAATCGTGAGCTTCCTGAGGCTCTGCGGAACAGGCCGCTGATTGCGCCCGCATGGGACCCTTCCGGGGAAAAGCTGGTATTTTGGGACCCGGAAGATGAAAAAGTAAAATTATGGGATAAATCCGGAATAATGCCTGTAGCGGCTTTAAAAAATATGAAAGAGGACCTTGAATGGCATTGGTCTCCTGACGCCAGCCAGCTGGCAGGCATTCTGGAAACCGATATCTATTTTATTGATATTAAAAGGACATCACGCAAAAAAATAATCACCCCCTTCCTGCCCCTGAACCTAACCTGGTCACCAGCGGGGAGTTATCTGCTCGCCAATGACAGCAAAAACGAATTATACAAGATAGAGGCGGCTGAAAGGACGATCGAAGCCATCGGCCAGACACTTGATCTTGGAAATGCTGTATGGGAAGATGGCGATACGCTGATTTATTTCACTTATAATGAAGAAAAAAATGAATCCCTGATCGAAAGCTTCAGTGTTTCTGACAGGGGAACCAGGGCAATTATGAGAAAAACGGACTTTAAAATTGAAAAAGTATTGGCAGAAAGGGGCGGAATGATTTATTTTTATAGTCCAGCGGAAACAAACTGGTACCAACTGACTTATTAACCCCTTGAGCAAAAAACGGTCCATCATCGGGATTGCGGGCGTGTTGATTGCGCTGGTGTTTTACGGAAGTGTCTTTGCGGAAGAAAACCGTATTTTCAGCCTGATCAATTATTATCTGGAAAAAATCAATGCCATCCAGACAGAATTAAAGGCCAATGCCAGCGAAAAAATATTAGAGGAGGGAAAAAATAAAAAAGACACTGAAAAAGCTATGCCTGACAACGTATCAGACACATCCTCGCAGGATACGGGGCAGGCAGACGATACTAAAGACGCGGTTGCCGATTCTCAGCCGAAAGAAGACAAGGTGGAGCCCGCACTGGATGAAAACCCTGAAATTCTTGAAGTAAAAAAAGAAAATAGCGTGATCATCAACCGGATGAAAACCCCTGATTCTGTAAAAGGCATTTATATCACGGTAGGAACCATGGCAAGCGCTTACGGCTGGGAACTGGTCGATAAACTCATAGAAAGCGGCGGTAACGCTGTGGTAATCGATGTGGAACATGGAGGCGGCCTCCTGGCCTTTACGCCTAAAAATGACTATTTAAAAAGCATCAATCCGGGTGACACGTTACTGGATAATTTTCCTGAGATCATCAACGAATTACATAAAAAAGGGCTCTATGTGATTGCCCGGCAGGTAGTATTCAATGACCCGTATGTCGGTTCCCGTAAGCCGGAATGGAGGATCCAGAACAAATGGGGCGGGTTATACGATTACCGATGGCTGGATCCGTCAAAGCCGGGGGTGCAGAATTACAACCTCTATATTATGCAGGAGGTAGCCAATCTGGGCTTCGATGAAATCCAGTTCGACTACATCCGTTTCCCGGCAGCCGCACACCAGAGTCTTGATTACCATTATGATGAAGAAAAATTCTCTCGGTCAGACATCATCACTGACTTTTTAGCCAAAGCGCGCCGCTTGGCCGATGATCATGGCATCGAATTAAGTGTGGATGTATTCGGAGCCATTGTATGGGGAAATGTGGATTGGAACATCGTGGGCCAGGACCCGGCTGAGATCGCCAAATATGTAGATGCGATCTACCCCATGACCTATCCCTCCCATGTCAGCCCGGGTTACTATGGCTACACGAATCCCTGGGGGGCGCCGTACGGCTTTGTGCATGATTCCATCAGAAATTTTGTTGAAAAAGCCGATGGGAATGCGCAAATCCGGACGTGGGTACAAGGCTTTCCTTTAAGAATAAACGGTTTTGGCACATGGTTTATGAATGACCAGGTACAAGCGACTTATGATGCGGGGGGTGCCGGCTTTGTGATCTGGAGCCCGGGCAACCGTTACAGCTACAGCTGGCCCAGCTTTTCTCTTAAGCCCACTCCGCCGGAGCTGGAGGTCTCAGCGGCAGGCACAGGGGAATAACCGTAAAATAATCATTGTAGGTTATTCTGATTTTTTTATTTTTTGTTGTTTAACCCCCTACCCCCCTTGTCATGGGGGGGCTTGTTTGTTGTTTTTTTAGTATCGGCACGGCAATACAGCCCCGATATTCGCAGGGCAGGACAAAGACATGGGGTACCGGGGGGACCGGGGGGATCGCGCCTATGGAGAGGCTGGCATAAGGCACATCGGCGGATTGGGTTCGTGATCCCCCGTTTGGGTTGCGAACAATGCGTTCTGAAGTGCAGTGGCTCTGAGCCTGCCGAAGAGACACGGAACGAAAGGCTTCTGAATGAAATTTTGTATGCAAAATTTTAAGAAGAAGGACATTGCCCTAGCGGGCGGGTTTTCTCGGCTATCTTTTGGCCGGTCAAAAGATAGCCATTCGGTTTCACAGAAAAAAGACGGCAGTAAGAAGGCAGTACAGCGTAAAGGAGGATTGGTTTTGTAATCCGGTGGAATGGTTTATACAAAAAACCCGCCAAGGGAGGCGGGTTGATTGAATGATTTAACGTTTACTCCACTGGGGAGCACGGCGCGCCCGATGGAGGCCGAATTTCTTACGCTCTTTCACGCGGGCATCCCGTGTTAAAAGGCCGGCACGTTTTAAAATCGTTCTTAAGGCAGGATCAAAAACCGTTAACGCCTTGGCAATGCCATGCCGGACAGCATCTGCCTGTGAACTGACACCCCCTCCTGCCACCTTCACAACCACGTCAAAACTTTTCAGCATATCGACTAACTTCAGAGGAGATTTCACATCGCCGATCAAAGCGCCGAAAAAATAATCGTTCAGCGGCTGATCATTCACTACGATATCCCCCTTCCCCTTTTCATATAAGCGAACACGGGCAACGGATGTTTTCCGCTTCCCATTCGCGTAATAATATTTACCCTTCCGTTCGATAGATGTTTTTTCTTCAGTCTTCGTGGGCATAAATAATATAAATTAATTAAATGGATAGAGGTTTAAGTTTTTGGCCCCCGTGAGGATGATCAGTGCCGGCATACACTTTAAGTTTTGCCAAAATGAATTTCTTAAGGCGATTGCGGGGGACCATACCGGCAACAGCCTCTTCTATAATGCGGGCGGGGTTTTTAGTACGCACCTCTTTGATGGATTGGCGGCGCAGATGCCCCAGATAACCTGTGTGATGGATATACTCTTTCTGCGATTCTTTTTGGCCCGTTAAACGGATCTTATCAGCATTGATAACCACCACATAGTCACCCATGTCCAGATGGGGGGTAAAAGTGGGTTTGCCCTTCCCGCGTAGGGTTACAGCGATCTGGGTGGCTAAATGACCAAGGGTCTTTCCTTCGGCATCGACCAGAAACCATTTCTTATCGGCTTTGGATTCCTTCTTTGGTGTATGAGTTTTAAGTGTCATAGGATTAAACAAGTTCAATTTGTACCATGGGTGCCGCGTCTCCGACCCGAAAGCCCAAATGAGTCAGCCGGACAAACCCGGAAGAGCGGTCTTTATAGCGGTCTTTCAGTTCTTTAACAAGTTTTACAGAAGCATTTTTATCGGACAAATAGCGATTGAGACTGCGCATAGCCTGCACAGGGGATTGTTTGCGGGTAGCGCTGATCACCTTTTCGACCAAAGGCTTCACCAGTTTGGCTTTAGCGCGGGTTGTTTTTACTTTTTCGTAAAGAATAATAGAGGTCACCATATTTCTGAGCATGGCATCCAGGTGGGCTTCATCCCGGTTGATTCGTGTGGATTTAACAGCGTGACGCATGGAGTGGATTAAAGATTAAAGAATTCAGTTTCTGGTATGGGTAAAAGCAAAAGCTAAAATTCGCGCTCATCCATCAGTTTCAGACCGCGGGTAGCGAGGGCTTCGCTGACTTCGGTCATAGCTTTTTTGCCAAAACCGCGGAAATTACCGAGTTTGCTTGGCGTGCATTTGACCAGCTGCTCGATCGAACCGATCCCTCCATTGATCAATGAATTAAGAGTGCGCGGAGAAAAATTGAGGATTTCGATAGGCGTATAGGTTTCTTTTTTGGATTCCTCTTCTTCTTCCTGGAGCTCTTTGGCTTTGACCTGCTGGCGGTCGCTGCGGAAATCCGGTTCCACCTCCTCTTCTTCGACCAGGAACAGATCAAAATAAGATTTGAGGACACTGGCTGTAAATTTTAAAGTATCTTCCGGGCTGATAGAACCATTGGTCTCGATTTCGAGGGTCAGTTTATCGAGGTCAGTCATCTCGCCCACACGGGTATTGGAAACATCGTAACGAACTTTTAGAACCGGGCTATAAATGGCGTCGATCAGAATCATTCCCAATTCTTTCCCGCTTTTCTTCCGTAAGGTGACCGGTTCGTATCCGACACCCTTCTCTACACGCATTTCTATATTCAGTTTAGCGGTTTTTTTGGTCAAGGTAGTTATACGGAGATCCGGGTTCAGGATCTCGATATCACTGGAGTGTTCGATATTCTTGGCAAGCACATCCCCTTCTTTTTTAAAGGACAATTTAATAACTTCCGGTTCTTTGGAATGTTTTTTAAGCTGGAGCTGTTTTAAATTCAAAATAATATCAAGCACACTATCCTGCACCCCGGGGATGGTGGCATATTCATGAGTAACCCCTTCGATTTTCACCGATGTGATGGCGGCACCGGGAAGAGAAGATAAAAGAACTCGGCGAAACGCGTTCCCTAAAGTCATTCCATATCCTGACGGAAGAGGACTGATCGTGAATACCGCATGATTCGGGCTGGCAGAGTCAGCCTTGATTTTAGGTAAGCCGATTTCTTCTTGAATGAT
This sequence comes from Candidatus Peregrinibacteria bacterium, assembly GCA_016932495.1. Classification (GTDB taxonomy): domain Bacteria; phylum Patescibacteriota; class Gracilibacteria; order UM-FILTER-43-11; family UM-FILTER-43-11; genus JAFGCR01. The sequence goes on along the minus strand of JAFGCR010000002.1, from coordinate 34,830 downwards.
ATGCATAGTGCATTAAGGTTAAAAAAGATAAGGGGTTATCGTGAATAGAATTCAACGATCAATTGGCTGTCGATGCTCTTCTCCAGATCATCTTTTTCCGGCGGGGAAAGAATGTCGACACCAATTTTTTTAAGGTCCACTTTCAGCCATTTGGGGGAATAATCTTTCAGTTTCTCCAGACCGCCGTAAAGCGGTGAATTTTTCATTTTATCGATGAGCTCGATCTTATCTCCCGGGCGGACCTGGATCGAAGGGATATCGACCCGACGCCCGTTCAGACGGAAATGGCCATGAGTGACCATTTGGCGTGCCTGTATACGGGTAACCGCAAATTGAGAAACATAAATCACATTATCCAGACGAAGCTCCAGCAGGCGTAAAAGATTCTCGCCTGTTTCACCAGGCATAGCCGACGCTTTTTTAAAATAATTGCTGAATTGTTTTTCGGAGATACCGAAAAGGGTACGGGCTTTCTGTTTTTCGCTAAGCTGTGAACCGTATTCACTTAATTTACCAAAAGCCATACGGGCACCATGGGCGCCCGGCTTCCCGGACCGCCGTTCCAAAATCTTGGTATATTTTGAAGTGCCAAACAAGTTGGCGCGATGACGTCGGCATAATCGTGCTTTCGGACCAGTATATCTCATTCTAGAATTTAAAATTTAAGATTTAAAGATTGTTAGACTCGGCGGGATCTTCGTTTGCGGCAGCCATTGTGCGGCATGGGAGTATTGTCAAAAATAGCATCAAGCTCAAAACCGGAGGCGTGCAGTCCGCGGACAGCCTGTTCGCGGCCGGTACCGACTCCTTTTATAAAAACTTTTAAATGCTCCACTCCGTAAGGCGCCACTTTTTCCGCGATTTTTTCAGCAGTGACGGTGGCCGCGTAAGGAGTGGATTTACGTGTGCCCTTAAAACCATTGGCTCCGGCAGATGCCCATGCCAGGACATTACCATTCGGCTCGGTAATACTGATCATAGTATTATTATAAGTCGCGGTTATATGCGCATGCGCCAAGGGGACGGTCTTCCGGATCTTCTTCCTGTTTTTAGTGACTTTCTCTGCCATTGAAATGAAAATTAAACTGTGATTAAAAGATTGAATTGATAAGCTATGATGATCGTCATGATTTTAAATGAATGGCAACTGAGTGTATCATGCGCATCATTTAAATCAGTGTAATCGTGGTTTTATTTCTTTGCTTCTTTTATTTTTCCGCTGCCCATTGTCACGCGTTTGCCGCGTTTAGTGCGGGCATTGGTTTTAGTGCGCTGCCCGCGTACAGGCAGGCGGCGGCGGTGACGGAAACCGCGGTAAGTCCCGATTTCCTGCAGACGTTTGATATCCCCGCCGACCTGACGCTTTAAATCGCCTTCGACCCTTAGTTTTGAAACCGCTTCACGGATTTTTTGCTCCTGGGCGGAAGAGAGATCTTCGACCTTTGTGTCCAGATCGATTTTCAGACTGGTTAAAACCTGACGGCTGAGACGTCGCCCAATACCATAAATGTAAGTAAGGGCGACCTCAATGCGCTTTCCTTTGGGAAGATTGACTCCAGCTATTCTAGCCATATCAAAATTAAAACTTAAAACTTAAAATTTAAAATTCAGCTAACCTTGCCTTTGTTTGTGCTTTTTGGATGCAGGGCAGATCACACGGATAACGCCTTTCCGTTTAATAACACGGCATTTGTCACAAATTTTTTTAACCGAAGCTCTTACTTTCATGGTGTGGATAATTATTTATGACGATAAGTGATTCGCCCTTTAGATAAATCGTAAGGTGTGATTTCGACCGTGACGATGTCGCCCGGCAGGATGCGGATATAATTCATGCGGACCTTACCGGAGACATGCGCCAAAATGGTATGGCCTTTATATTGCTCACCGATCAGCTCAACTTTAAAAGTTGCATTTGAGAGAGATTCAACGACCTTTCCTTCCACCTCGATAACTTGTTTGGCCATAGAGAGACGAGTGAACAAAAGCGGTAAGAGTGTACACAATTGGACCAGAGAGGACAAGAGATTTTTTAAGTTTTTTTATTTTTGGTGAATTTTATATAGACAAATTTTAAAAATATTTTATAAAATATATCTTCTTTCTTTACTCTAATTTCTTTCTTACCCCTTCCTGACCCTGAACTTGATTCAGGGGATCCAGGATCTGTACTTTACCCCAATTACATTGGAGCCCCGCCCATACCCCGCAATGCGGGAGCGGGTCATATACACGAAGAAAAAAATAAATCATAAAACACTAAACCAGCACCTCACAATCCTTCTTGGTGACCAGAACCGTGTGCTCAAAATGGGCGGAAAGACTCTTGTCCGCCGTAACAACAGTCCATCCGTCTTCTGCAGTGATAACTGCGCCATCTCCCATGGCAGAGATGGGTTCGATTGCAAAAACCATTCCCGGTTTGATCAGCGGGCCAGTTCCTTTTTGCCCTACGTTGAGGATTTCCGGAGGTTCGTGAAGATTTTCCCCGACCCCATGACCGGTACACTCGATCACAGGTGAATAATTCTGATCCTCAAGGGTTTTCTGGATAGCAGCGGAAATATCGCCGACATACCCTCCCGGCCGGACTTTTTTAATCGCGTTTTTAAGGGCTTTCTTGGTTGTTTTAACAAAATGGCTGACCTCAGGACGGACCCTGCCAACCATAACGGTAATGCAGGCGTCTGTGTAAAGGCCCTTATAATAAACACCGCAGTCGATCCCTACGATATCCCCTTCTTTTAAAATACGGTCATGGCTTGGGATGCCATGAACCACTTCTTCATTCACAGAAGTACAAAGTGTAGCCGGAAATCCGCGATACCCCTTAAATCCCGGCTGAGCCCCTTTATGGCGCACAATGGTCTTTTCGACGATTTTATCAAGGTCATACGTGGTAATGCCTGGGCAGACAGCTTTTTCGGCGACCAAAAGAGCCTCTCTTAAAATACGGCCCCCTTCCCGCATCGCCCTGATCTGTGCTGGTGTTTTAATGGGAATAAAACCGTCCATAAATAATAGGTTTGCTTAGACAAAACACAAGTCGCGGGACACGAGTCACGTAAATAAATAATCCACTTTCTCAAACATCTCTTTGGTCACCTTTTCAATAACCTGCTCCCCATCGACTTCAATCAAACGGTCCCGTTCATAAAAGCTGCTGATCACAGGAAGGGTCTCATTTCTATAATTCTCCAGACGGCGCTGGATGCTTTCCAGATTGTCATCATGGCGGACCACCAATTTACCGCCGCAATGTTCACAGGTGTCGGCTTTATAGGCAGGGGGGTAAACTCCTTTGCAGTTTTCGCAGACCCGGCGCTGTGTCAGCCGTTTAATCGCCTCATCTTCGGATATTTTGATAAGGACCGCAAAAGCGTCCCGTTGGTGATGGGTAAGCAAATTTAACAATTTTTCAGATTGGGTTATCGTGCGGGGAATGCCGTCAAAAAGAACCGCCTGCTCCGGGGTAAGATCAGAAAGAAAATTTTCGACCACCTCCATAATCGTATTATCATCCACCAGGTTTCCTGCCTCTACGATTCCTTTGATTTTTTCGCCCAGAGAGGAGCCGGATTTAATAATCTGGCGCAGCTGTCCGCCCATCTCAAAAACAGTCAGGCCGTATTTTTCTGCCAGGTAGTGCCCCTGGGTTCCTTTGCCTGACCCCTGCATTCCGAATAAAATAATATCCATCTTGATAAACTATTACGAGCCGCGAGACACGAGCCCCGAGACACACTAATATAATTTCTCGTAATCATGCATCACCAGCTGAGCATCGATCTGACGGATGAGTTCCAGCACGACACCGACCATAATGATCAGCCCCGCCCCGCTGATGATCAAATCGCCGGAGGAAAGGGTAGTGTATTTGGTAAAAATAATCGGGACCACCGCGACCAACGCGATAAAGGAACCGCCAAAAAGATTAAGATGGCTGGAGGTCCTGCCTAAAAATTCAGCGGTCTGGCGGCCTGGGCGGATGCCGGGAATAAAACCGCCCCGTTTTTGGATGGTCTCAGCGACATTGTCCGGATTAAACGTCACGCTCACGTAAAAATAAGAAAAAGCGACGATAAGAAGGAAATAGGTGACCAGATAAAAATAGCTGGGATTATTGGCGTTCAGATATTTATTGATAAAATCAGCGGTCGCCTGAAGGGCACCCGAATTGGAAACGCTGAAAAACTGGGCAATAACGGATGGAAACGTCACCATGGAAATCGCAAAAATGATCGGGATCATGCCTGCCTGATTCACACGGATCGGCAAAACGGATTTTTCTCCCTTACCTCCGGTGGCGCGGGTTGCGTATGTAATAGGAATATTGCGTTGCCCTTCGGATATGATCACCACAAACACAAGCAACAGCAGGGTCAGGAGGATAAAAAGAAGAAAGTGGGCCATTTTGGTGGTGTCGCCGGCCTGAAATGTGCCTAGCATACGGCCAAAAATCGTAGGGATTCCCGCGATAATACCCGTAAAGATGATCAGAGAGATGCCGTTTCCGATACCATTTTCGGTGATCAGTTCACCCAGCCACATGATCAAAATCGTGCCCGCGGTGACGATCAGCATAATGGGCAGGATGATTCCCAGCTGTCCGGCTCCCGGAATCAGGCGGCCTTGTGAGCTTTGATTGAGTAAAATAATCATGCCGTAAGACTGAAGAAAGGCCAGGGGAATGGTCAGCCAGCGGGTATATTTGTTGATCTGGCGGCGCCCTTCCATCCCTTCTTTAGAAAGGGCTTCAAGTTTAGGGACAACAACCGTCATCAGCTGCATGATAATGGACGCGTTGATATAAGGTGCCAGCCCCATTAAAACGATGGAAAAACGTTCCATTGACCCACCTGTCATCGCCGAAAAAACGCCCAGCAAGCTGTTCTGGTCAAAAATATTCTTTAATTCCGCAATATTCACACCGGGCACGGTAATATGAGCGGCGATCCGGAAAACCAGCAGAATAAAAAGAGTGAATAAAATTCGGCGGCGAAGCGTTGCGGATTGCCAGATTTGTTTGAGATATTTAAACAACCTTTAAAATGAAAAATGATAAATGAAAATTTAGATTATTTTCCCGCCTGCCTGAAGCACTTTATCTTTGGCTGTTGCCGAGATTTTATGGAGTTTGACGGTTAATTTTTTGGTTAATTTGCCATGCCCCAGCAATTTAACAGGCTCTCCTTTTTGGCGTACCAGTCTTTTTTCCAGCAACGTCAGCACATTGACCTCATCACCATCTTTGAAACGATCGAGATCTTTGACATTAACGACTTGGAAATAAGCCTTGGTGGGATTTTTAAAGCCTCTGAGTTTGGGGAGGCGCATAATAAGCGGGGTCTGGCCACCCTCAAAACCCGGACGGACATTGCCGCTTTTGCGCTGACCCTGCCCTTTGCAGCCACGGCCTGAAAACGTTCCATGGCCCGAAGCATTCCCTCGCCCGATCCGCTTTTTTTTCTTCGTAGCGCCGCTTTTTGATTGAATAGAATTTAACAGCATATTGATTAAAAATTGAAAATTAAATCCTGAATTTAATTCAGGAGAAGATTATTCCTCTTTCTTTTCTTTATTTGGTTCTTTTTTGACTGGCTTTTCGGACGTTTCTTTTTTGGATTCCACTGGTTTCTCCTTTTTGTCCTCAATTTTTTTGGCCTTTCTGGCAGGCCGCAGCCTCTGCAGAGCCTTGATGGAAGCCTGGGCAGTGACCACTTTATTGTTCGTGCCGTAACTTTTACTTAAAACATTTTTAACCCCGGCAAGATTCAGAATTTTTCGCAGAGATCCGCCCGCAATCACACCCGTACCGGATGAAGCCGGCATAATAAAAAGACGGGCGGATTTATGTTTGATCTTTATTTCATGGGGAATGGTATCAGTATCAGTAATAGGCACCTTGATCAGATTTTTTTTGGCTTTCGTAACTGCTTTTTTGATTCCGTTAACAACTTCCGTGGCCTTTCCGATCCCAATGCCTACCCGCCCTTTTTTGTCCCCGATCGCCACCAGGCAACGGAAACGTAAACGGCGGCCGCCTTTTACCACACGGGTCACCCGGTCTATCTGAAGTACCTCCTCTTCGAACTCCTTTGGCTCTTTTTCATGACGCGGGCCTCTTGGTTGATTCTTTTTAGCCATAATGCTTATTAAAAATTAAAAATTGAATATTAAAATTCCAGTCCGCCTTCACGGGCGCCTTCTGCCAGGGCTTTGACGCGGCCGTGATAAAGATAGCCGCCGCGATCAAAGATACAGGCAGAAATTTTCTTGCCTTTGGCGGCTTTGGCCAATTCAAGACCTGCCTGCCTGGCTCCTTCAGTGGTATTTCCTTTATTTTGCTTAAGAGAAGAGGCGGAAACCAGTACTTTTGCTTCTTTATCGTCAATCAGCTGGGCATAAATAGCGACATGACTCCGGAAAACGGATAGCCTCGGTCGTTTATCGGTCCCGAAGACTTTAGCCCGGATTTTCTGATGACGTCTTTGGCGGTGTTGTTCTTTAGAGGAGATCATGGGAAAGGATAAAGATTATTAAGGATTGATAAAAAAATATTAAGCAGAAGCTTTGGCGGCGGCCTTCCCGGCTTTCCGGTGGACATGCTCGTCTATATAGCGCACCCCCTTGCCCTTATACGGTTCAGGGGGACGATGCTTGCGGATCTGCGCGGCCATTTCGCCGACCTGCTGTTTATCGATACCGGAAATAATGACGACGTTTTTGTTTTCCGGATCCATGGCGATATTCACCCCCTCGGGAGCGATCATTTCAATGGGATGGGAAAAGCCAAGGCTAAGCGTTATCTTCTTCCCGCTGACCTGAGCCCGGTAACCTACGCCAATGATCTCGAGGCGTTTTTCAAAACCCTCGGAAACACCAATGACCATATTATTAAGCAGGGCGCGGGTGAGGCCATGCGTGCTTTTAGACTGTTTATCGTCGGCCTTGCGCTTCACAATGATCTGTCCTTCTTCCATCAGGATATCGACCAAAGGAGAAAAAGTATAACTGAGCTCCCCTTTAGGGCCCTTGACTTTGACCGTACGGCCGGCAATGGTGACTTCAGCCGATGCGGGAACTATGATGGGACGTTTGCCTATTAAAGACATTGAAAATTGAGAATTAGATCCCGAATCCCCTGAAACGAGTTCAGGGTCAGGGGAAAATTAAAATTACCAGATCTGGCACAAATATTCTCCCCCCATCCCCTTTTTAGCCGCTTCATCGCCAGCCATCACACCTTGAGGGGTAGAAAAAATAGAGATACCGTACCCATGGACCACGGGCTTGATGTTGTTTTTCTTCATATAAATCCGTCGGCCCGGCTTGCTGACACGTTTCAGATTAAAACTATTAAGATCAGGATTAAATTCGATCTCAATCTCATTAAAGGTGCCGTTTTTGACGACTTTGTAGCCGCTAATGAAATGCCGCTTCTTCATCACATCCAAAATCGAGGTTTTGAGCTTGGAATACGGAGCAACCGTTTTGGCCTGTCGGGCTTTGACAGCGTTGCGCATGCGGGTGAGTAAATCAGCAATAGGATCAGTCATACTAAAAAGAGAAAAATTTAAATGGAAAAGGTTACCAACTGGATTTTTTAACGCCCATGATCTCGCCTTTAGAGGCCAGCTCACGGAAACAGATACGACAGATATCAAAATGTCTTAAGTAGCCGCGGGAACGTCCGCATAATTTACAGCGATTATAGGTGCGGACCCATTTTTTTGGTTTTTTCCCGTTCGCTAACGCCTGTAAATATTTCTTCTTGCGCCGTTCGGTTTTAACAATGAGTGCTTTTCTTGCCATGTTGTAAATTATTGATATAAATTTCTACATTTAACCTTTGACTTTAACCGGCTTTCGTTTATCGTATCGCGATGCTCGATCGAGCTTCGAGTTACGAAAACCGATTTTATCAGTTGTTACATATTAGTTGTCAGTTGTTAAATGTAAGTAAACTAGAGTTCTTTTTTAAAAGGAAATCCCATTTTTTTAAGCAGGGCTAAACCTTGTTCATCATTTTTAGCGGTCGTTACAATCGTGACCTGGATGCCATGGACATTCGTCACGTCATCGGGATTGACCTCCGGAAATACCAGCGCCTCCCTAAAGCCGATATTATAATTTCCGTGGCCGTCAAATGCCTTTATGGAAAGTCCGCGGAAATCCCGGACGCGCGGAAGGACGACATTGACGATGCGGTCCACAAGATCATAAGCGCGTTGCCCGCGTAAAGTGACCGTGATGCCGACCGGCATGCCTTTGCGTAATTTAAAATTCGACACCGCGACTTTGGCGTTGGTAACAACCGGTTTTTGGCCTGTGATCTTAGCGACATTATCAATCACTTCAGAAAAATCTTTAGTCTGCTTGGCCAGGGTACCGATCCCGACATTGACCTTCACTTTTTGGATGCGGGGAACCGCGAAGCTGTTTTTAAGCGCCAGTTCCTTTTTCAGCGCGGGAATCACCTCTGATGTCATCTGTTCGTATAAGCTCATTGAAAATTGAAAATTAAACTATGATTAAATGATTTAACTGATGATCACGATTGATTGCTATGATTCTAAATGATTGGTCACTATGTATATCATGTTAATCATTGAATCAGTGTAATCCTGGTCGAAATTGAAAATTATTTTTTCTTCTTCTCCGTTTTAGCGACCGCCTGCTCAACGGATTCATTGCATTTCAGGCAGATGCGGAACTTTTTACCTTGTTTCGGAATGCTATAGGCGACACGTGTGGCCTTGTTGCAGTTGGGGCAGATCAATTGGGCCTTGGAAACATCGAACGGGGCTTCATATTTGATCTTCTGGCCGGCATGCGTGGGGGTTTTTTTGATATGCCTGGTCCGGACATTTACTTTCTCAACCGTTATGTGATTGGTTTTTTTATAAACGCGCATCACAGAACCGGTTTTCCCCTTATATTTGCCGGCGATCACCAATACTTTGTCTTGAACCTTGATCTTCATGTTTAGGATTTAGGAATTAGGAATTTGAATTTAAAGGACTTCTGGAGCCAGTGAAATAATTTTCTGATACCCTTTCTGGCGGAGTTCACGGGCGATGGGCCCAAAAATGCGCGTGCCTTTAGGGATCCCTTCCTTGTTAACGATGACACAGGCATTCTCATCAAAACGGAGATAGGAGCCGTCAGGCCGGCGAATGGCATTGGCTGTCCGTACGACCACGGCGCGTTCAACGGAATGGGCTTTCACAATCCCCTTCGGAGAAGCTGTTTTCACAGCCACTACGATCACGTCTCCGATATGGGCATAGTGCCGTTTGGATCCGCCGAGGGTTTTAATACACATCACCCTTTTTGCGCCTGTGTTGTCCGCTACATTGAGCAGTGTTTGCGGTTGAATCATGTTATTTCGTTACGTCGTTATATCGTTATTGTTTTATGAGACAAGTTTCCAGCGTTTCAGCTTACTGACAGGCCTGGTTTCAGCAATCGTCACCGTATCACCGATAGCGATTTTGGAAGCATCTTCACAATGCGCATAAAACTTTTTAGACGTCTGATAGCGCTTCTGATATTTCGGGTGGGATTTGTAAGTGATGACGGTGACCACGAGGGTCTTGTTCATCTTATTGCTGGTAACGATTCCGGTTTTAGTACGCATGAAAATTAAAAATTGAAAATTAAAAATTGAAAATTATTTAGCCTTACTTTCTTTTCCTTTGGCTTCAGATTTGTGGGCTGGTTTCTTTTCAGCTTTGGGCGCCTCTTTTTTGGATTTGCTTTTCTCTTCCCCGTCTACCTCCCTAAGCACCGTGAGGATCTGGGCGACATAGCGTTTAGCCTTTTGGACCTTCGCGATATCTTTTTCGTGCTTGGTCTTTGAATTAACGCGGACCTTGAGCGCGTTGTTACGCGCGGCAATAAGCTCCTGCAGCAATTCTTTCTCGGTGGATGATCGTAATTCTTGGATCGTAAGCATAAAAATAAAAATTAACTGTGCCGGAATACAAATTTGGTTTTAATCGGGAGTTTGGAGGAAGCGAGACGGAAGGCTTCGCGGGCCGACGCCTCTTCCACTCCTTCCATTTCAAACAGGATACGACCGGGTTTTACAAGAGAAACGAAAAATTCGACACTGCCTTTTCCCGATCCCATAGGCACTTCGGACGGCTTTCGGCTGACCGGCGTGTGGGGGAATATCCGGACCCATATCTTACCGCCGCGTTTTACGTAACGGGTCATAGCCCGGCGGGCAGCTTCGATCTGGCGGGAGGTGAGTTCACCGCAAGCTTGCGCTTTCAGGCCATACATCCCGAAACTGACATTATTGCCGACTTGCGATTTGCCCCGCAGACTGCCTCTGCGGCGATGGGACTTCCTGTATTTTTGCTTCTTGGGTTGTAACATTTTCTAAATTTAAAATTGAAAATTATTCTTCTTCCTTTTTTTCCTGCTGAGCCTGTTTCATGGCCTGTTCTTTCTTAAACACCATTCCTTTATAGATCCATACTTTAATGCCGATCACCCCATAAGTAGTATTGGCTTCGACCTTAGCATAATCAATGTCCGCCCGAAGGGTATGGAGAGGGATGTTGCCCTCTTTAAAATATTCACGCCGGGAAATTTCCACTCCGTTCAGCCGGCCTGCTATCTGCACCTTTGCCCCCTTGGCGCCGGCTTCGATCGCTTTCTGGAGAGACGTCTTGACCGCGCGCCGATAGGCAATACGCCGTTCGATCTGAGAAGCGATCATCTGACCGATCAAAAGCGCGGAAAGATCAGGATCGGGCACTTCGTGGATATTGATGTCTATATTCTGGTTAAATTGATGCCGTAAGTACTCTTTCAGATCTTCAATCATCACCCCCTGACGGCCGATGATCAGGCCGGGCTTAGCCGCATGGACATGGACCGTGACTTTTTTGGCGGAGCGTTCGATCTCAATCCGGGTGACAGCAGCGTTTTTCAGACGGTCTCCGATCACTTTCTTGAGTTTGAGGTCGGCATGGAAGAGCTTTGCAAAATCACGTTTATTGGCAAACCATTTGGAATCCCAGGATCTTATAATGCCGAGACGAAGACTTTTTGGATTAACTTTTTGACCCATAATGCTTAATTAAAAATTGAAAATTGAAAATTGAAAATTATTTCGATGCCTTTTTAGAGGGTGCTTTCTTAACGGTTTTCTTTTTAGGAGTTTTTAGCCTTTTTTCCTCTTTTTTCACCACTTCCTTCACCGGCTTTTCGGCTGACTCAGCGGGCTGAACGGCCTTTTCCTCCTTTTTTACCGGCTTTTTAACCCTCGCTCCTTCCGGCAGACCGACTTCAACCGTGATATGACAGGTGCGCTTACGGATCGGATGAACGCGTCCGCGGGAAATAGGGACAGAACGCTTGTAAGTAGGCCCTTTGGTAACAAGTATTTTACTCACCACCAGATCATCCATTGATTGTTTAAAATTGTTTTTAGCGTTAGAAGCGGCAGAATGTAAAACCTTATAAAGGATCTTGGCGCCTTTTTTTGGAGTAAATTTCAGAATGGCCAGCGCCTCCTTCACGGTTTTGCCACGAACCAGCCCAGCGACCAGATTCGCTTTCTTGGGGGATATCCTGATTCTTCGTAATACAGCCTTCATAGTTAGTAGTGAAGTCCGATGTCACTTCGGACACTATTGATTAAAATTTAAAATTAATTATTCTGCCTGCGCTTTGGCCATTTTGCCGCCATGGACTTTAAATTTACGCGTGGGGGCGAATTCTCCGAGTTTATGGCCAACCATATTCTCGGAAACAAAAACGGAAATATGGGTCTTGCCATTATGGACGCCGAAGGTATGTCCGACGAATTCCGGCGCGATAGCACTGTTGCGCGCCCAGGTGCGGATGACTTTTTTCTGACCGGATGCTTCCATCTCCTGGGCCTTCTTCAGAAGTTTGGGGTCAACATAGATTCCTTTTTTAAGTGATCTGCTCATAGTTTGTAATGGTTAACGAATTGATGCGGATGGATACGAATCGATTCGAGCCTATTCGATGTCCATTCCGGGTCAATCCGGCCTATTTCTTCCGTCTCTTGATAATAAAATGATCCGTGGCTTTGCGGCGGCGTGTTTTAACACCAAGGGCTGGTTTACCCCAAGGGGTTTTGGGGTGTTTTAAACCAATGGGACCATGCCCTTCACCGCCTCCGTGGGGATGATCCGTGGCGTTCATGGATTTACCGAGTACTTGCGGACGACGGCCCATATGGCGCATGCGGCCCGCCTTACCGATACGGATGTTGCTGTGATCCAGATTACTGACCACGCCGATGGTGGCGTAACAATCCTTAGATACATAACGCACCTCGCCGGAAGGCATCATGACTTGGGCCAGTTCGCTGTCTAATGAGGTGACTCTGCCACAGGAGCCGGCAGACCGGATCGCCTCGGATCCTTTGCCGGGATGCAGTTCGAGATCGTGGATATCAAAACCGACCGGAATATTCTTAAGCTGCATGCGGTTGCCCGGTTTGATTTTAGCCTTTTCACTACAAATGATCTTACTGCCTGTCTTCAGGCTATGAGGGGCGATGATATAACGCTTTTCCCCGTCCGCGTAAACAAGCAGGGCGATATACGCCGTGCGGTTCGGATCGTATTCCAGTGTTTTGACCAGGGCGGAAATATTAAGCTTATCGTACCGTCGTTTGTCGACCGGCCGGTAACGGCGTTTGGCCCCGCCTCCGCGATGACGCACCGTAATACGGCCCTGATTGTTGCGGCCGGATTTTTGACGCCAGGGTTTGAGCAGGTTTTTCTGCGGAGTCTTAGCGGTCAGTTCCTCAAACGTGTTGACGCTCATATTGCGGCGGCCCGCTGATGTGGGTTTATACTTTTTAACAGGCATTAAACTTTAATCTTATTGAAATCAAGGGATTGTTTGGGGGCCAGGGTGACCACCGCTTTTTTGCCATTCTGCCGTTTGGTGATCTCACGGTCACGCCCGGCAAGACGGACTTTTTTAAGGACAGACATAATATTGACTGACTGGACCTTAACACCATAAGCGCTTTCAATAGCCTTTTTCACCTCGATCTTATTGGCATTCAGATGAACCATAAAAATATATTTCCGTCCGGCCTGAGCGCCTGTGCTCTTTTCGGTCACCACCGGTGATATTAATATGTGGGTTAATTCCATAGTTCACATTTGACTTTTGACATTTGACCTTTGACTTTTGGTCGGGCGTCAGGTGTTAAAAGCTATTTAAGAAATAATTCTTCCGCTTTTTTTAAAGCGGATTCCATGAACATGACTTTTTCATATTTCAGCAGATCGTGCAGATTCAGGTATTCCACCAGAATGGTTTTGACATTCGGCAGATTAGCAGCGGATTTTTCGAGATTGAGGTCTTTTTCGCCCAATACCACCAAAACAGACCGTTCAACAGGAAGTTTGCTTAAAAGGGTTTTGAAATCTTTTGTCCTAGGGGTTTTTACTTCAAATTTATCAAGCGCGAAAACTGATTTTTCGCCGGCTTTTTGAGATAAACCGGAGAACAAGGCAGCGCGTCGTGCCCTTTTAGGCATCTGTTTTTCGTAATTGCGGACATTCTGGGGGCCGAAAACCACACCGCCGCCGCGCCATATGGGATTTCGGCTGGAGCCGAAACGGGCACGGCCTGTTCCTTTCTGCCGCCAGGGTTTTTTACCGCCTCCCCGGATGTCTCCGCGGGTTTTGGTGGTGGCATTCGCCTGACGGGCGTTACTTAACTGGCGGACCAAAGCCAAACGCATCAATTCATCGTTGACCGGAGCGGCAAACAGCTTATCGCTGGCCTCAACGGTTCCCTTCTTTTCACCGGATTGTTGGTAGAGATCTATTTTCATTGAAAATTGAAGATTGAAGATTGAAATTTAAAATTTAATATAAACATAACTGTTATTGGAACCGGGAATGGCGCCCTTGATGGCCACCAGTTCCTTTTCCGGAATCAATTTGACCACGGGACGATTGAGCAAAGTGACTTTTTGAGTGCCCATATGACCTGGCATTTTTTTGCCTTTCATCACACGGCCGGGCTTGGCGCATGTACCGATAGAACCTGGTTCGCGATGGTGATGAGAGCCATGAGTTTGGGGACCGCGGCTGAACCGATGCCGCTTAATGACCCCCTGATACCCCTTGCCTTTGGAAAGGGAAGTAATAGTAACGGTCTCTATTTCTTTAAGGGTAGCCAGATCGATCTTTTGGCCCTTTTTATAATCACCGGGATTGTCGACACGAAATTCCTTCATTGCCTTAAATGATTTATTTTTGGAAGGATTTTTATACGCGTCGAAGCCCAGGACTATCGCCGGATATCCATCGGTATCTTCTGATTTGACCTGCACCACCGTATTCGGCTGGCAATGGACAAATGTTACCGGGATCACGCAACCATCGTCTTGAATCACCTGACTCATACCTAATTTTTTGCCGATTATTCCAGGCATAATCTTATTGGTTATGGAGGCTTTTGTCCTGAGTGAATCGAAGGACTCGGCCCCTCTGTTAACGTAAGGCGTTTTGAGAGATAACGCTACGATATTTTACCGACCTATAGACTAAAGTCAAGGTTTTTTTAGACAATTTGTCTTTTTTTCTTTCTTTTTTTATTTTTCTTTCTACCCCTAATAGACTGACCCCCCTTATATAAGGGGCCCCGCCCGCGCAGAGGGTTAGGACATTGGACATCAGACATCGGACACTGGACATCGGACATTGGACATCGGACACTGGACATTGTTATAGTAATCCAGATGAAAGCAATCATTTTTGACATGGACGGGGTGATTATAGACAGTGAAAAACACTGGAAAAAGGCCGAGCTGACTTTTTTTGGCAAATTACTGCCATGCTGGACAAAAAAAGACCAGCAGAAGATCATCGGGATCAATGTCCATGAAACCTATCGCATCCTTGCCAATGATTATGGACTCAGTTTAACGCATCGTGAATTCATAGAACGTGTAAATAGCATTGCGCTGGAAGTTTACCGGAAAAAATGCAGCCTGATCGATGGTTTTCTGGATTTGGTAAAAAAATTGACCCTGATTCCAGTCCGGGGGGGAAATTTAAAAATTGCGTTAGCCTCGTCATCGCTTAATGAATGGATTGACATTGCCCTGGAGCGTTTTGAATTAAGGCCCTTTTTTGATGTCGTAGTAAGCGCCGAAGACATTAATGCGCCCGGCAAACCCAAGCCGGATATTTACCTGTATACCGCCAGAAAACTCGGCGTCGGCCCGGACGGATGTTTAGTCATCGAAGATTCCCATCATGGCGTCGCCGCGGCCAAAAGCGCGGGGATGGTATGTGTGGGTTTGCGGAACGGATTTAATGAACAGCAGGACTTATCCGCCGCGGACGTGATAATGGATGGATTCACTGACCGGAACAATCAAAAAATCATTAACTTTTTTAACCATGACTAAAAAAAAGGAATTCGCCGGCCACAAAAAAGTCGGCCGATCCATTCTGCATGACCTGGAGCAAAAATTGGTGATATGGGGAACGCCGAAAATCCCGAAACGCATTGAGACATGGACGCTGACTTATATGACAGGCTTATGGGCGGTCGGAGCGCTGATCTTCGGCTATCTGGCCCGGTATAATATCCATTGGCTCTGGGGCACATCAGCCATGATATTAATGCAGTATTTAACGGATTTGTTTGACGGAGCAGTGGGCCGTATGCGGAATACAGGACTGATCAAGTGGGGATATTATGCTGACCATTTCCTGGATTATATTTTTATGTCGTGCCTGCTGATCGGCTATTCCTTTTTTATGCCCGACCGATTTGGGATTCTCTTCTTTCTGATGATGGTTTACGGCGCTTTTATGGTGAATTCGTTTATCAGCTTTGCCGCCACCAACCAATTCCAGATCAGCTACCTGGGCTTTGGGCCTACGGAAGCCAGAATCGGTTTTATTGCAGTCAACACGATGATCATATTATTCGGAAAAGTATTTTTAGCCCAATTCCTGCCCCATCTTTTAGGCGCGGCTTTCGTGCTGCTTTGTGTGGTCGTATATAAAAATCAAAAAATCCTATGGGAAATGGATATGGGAGAAAGACAATAACCTTTATTTTATCCGCCTCAAAAATAAATAGGCAATCGCCCGGGCATTGGAACGCACAATAAACCAATTGGCCTTCAGGCAAAACCATATGGTTTGGAGGCGGGACAGTTTAAGCTCGTTCCATTTGATGCGGATGGCCTGACGGAATAAACGGAAATCCGATGGGCGTAAAGCGCCCTTACGGTAATCCAGGCGAAGTCTGACCAGTTTTTCAAGGCGTTCCGTAAATTCTTTTAATAAAATCCGTTCATTTTTTTCAATTTTTTCATGCCGCTCCATCTTTTCATAATCGGATAAAGCCGTTAACAGCGAATCGATCTGATACAGCAGAGCCTTCACCGCGTAACCGCGGGCTTTTTTGGGAGCGATGAATGAAACAAAGAAACTGATCAGGCTGAGTAGCTGGGGGGCCGCGCCCAGACGCAGACGATCCATGATCGTGAGCCTGATGCAGATGACCTTCCGGATATCCCGGCCATACAATACCTCCCCCTCCTGTTTAAAACGGAGGAAAACAGACCGCTGGGGGATCAGCAGGCTTTGGCCGAGTTTGATCAGCGGGTTATCGGAATGCAGCGTGCCGGTTTTCCAGTCGATCTCGCCTTCGGCAAAAACAAATACCGGCACATAAAGGAATGAAGACTGTTCCAGTTTTTCCAGCATTTTGGTGAAAGGAGTGCGCTTTTTGGATTGAGAAACAGAGAGGGATTTTTCAAACTGAAGCTCCGGATAACGTTTAGCCACATGCCAGAACCGTTCCGTTGCTTTTTCCTCGACCATTTTTTTATCCGCTTCCCTGAAAACCTGAATGACAATATCCACATCGCTCTTTCCCGGCACGAATTCTTTCCGCACTGCCGAACCGTAAATGATGATAAAATCGATTTTCTCCGCCAAATCCTTAGTAACGGCATCCCGGAATCCATAAATAAACTGCCACACCCGTTCCTGCGCCTGTCTTTTGGTGAATTTTTTCATAAACGAGATAACGAAATGACGATATAACGATATGACAAAAAAGAAATGATTTCAATAAAGCCACCTTGTCACTTCGTCATTTCGTCACTTCGTTCTATAACATCTTGATTTCGATGTCGACGCCGGCAGGGAGCGTAAGGTTAGAAAGCGCGTCGATGGTGGTTGCCGTGGTCTCGCGAAGGTCGATCAGCCGTTTATGGACGCGCATCTCAAACTGTTCACGGGAATTTTTGGAGATAAACGTGGATTTGTTTACCGTGATCTTCTTGATCTTGGTGGGCAAAGGAATCGGCCCTGCGATAATAGCCCCGCTTCGTTCGGCTGTATCGATGATCATTTTGACCGCTTTGTCGATGATCGTGTGGTCAAAAGATTTTAAAGTGATACGGATGCGCTGGGCAATTGCCTTTTTGGGCTTTTTTTCAGCCATAACTTAGTGGGGGTTATTTTCTAATTGTGCTGACTTATCCTCTTTTGAGAACATTGGTCGTAATTGGCTTGGTTGCAATGGTCGTTGCCGCAACCAGTATCGTGATGGTCATCGTTTTGTCTAACGGTAATGAAAGACAATACCTTTTTAGCTACAACGATACGAGCCGCCACACCTGCACCGACAGCAAACAAACTTTATAGGCCCCTCCTCAGGTGAGAAAGGGCATAAAAATCTATTTGATAATTTTGGTGATCACACCGGCGCCGACCGTGCGTCCGCCTTCGCGGATAGCAAAACGGGTACCATCATTCAGGGCGATCGGAGCGCCCAATTCTACCTTCAGGTTCACATTGTCGCCAGGCATCACCATCTCAGCCCCTTCCGGCAGGGTAACCGCGCCCGTCACATCCGTGGTGCGGATGTAAAACTGAGGCTTGTAGCCTTTAAAGAAAGGAGTGTGGCGGCCGCCTTCTTCTTTGGTCAGCACATACACCTTGCATTCGAATTCTGTGTGAGGCGTGATGCTGCCGGGTTTGGCGCACACCTGACCGCGTTCGATCTCGTCGCGTTCTACACCGCGGAGAAGCAGGCCGACATTATCACCCGCCTGGCCCTGATCCAGGATCTTGCGGAACATTTCCACACCGGTCACCACCACTTTGCGGGTAGGTTTAATGCCGACGATTTCCACTTCTTCGTTTATTTTAACAACCCCCTGTTCCACACGGCCGGTTGCGACCGTGCCGCGGCCTTTAATGGAGAAAACATCTTCAACAGGCATGAGGAAAGGTTTGTCTAAATCACGTTTCGGCTCAGGAATATATTCATCTAATTTATTCAGAAGTTCCACAATCGGTTCGGCATCGGGCCCGGTTGGATTTTCCAGCGCTTTCAGGGCAGAGCCTTTGATGATAGGAGTATCATCGCCTGGGAATTCATATTTATTCAGGAGCTCGCGGACTTCCATCTCGACCAAATCGATCAGTTCCGGATCATCCACCATGTCGATTTTATTCAGGAAGACGACAACATAAGGCACATCCACCTGACGGGCCAGCAGGATGTGTTCGCGGGTCTGTGGCATAGGGCCATCCGCCGCGCTGACCACCAAAATCGCGCCATCCATCTGAGCAGCGCCGGTAATCATATTCTTAACATAGTCCGCATGACCAGGACAATCCACATGAGCGTAGTGGCGCTTTGCGGTTTCGTATTCCTGATGGGAAGTCGCGATAGTGATACCACGTTCCTTTTCTTCAGGAGCGTTATCGATCTGATCAAAAGCAACCGCTTTGTTAATACCACCCATCTTAGCAGCGGCAACAGCGGTAATAGCAGCTGTTAATGTAGTTTTACCATGGTCAACATGACCAATTGTACCCACATTTACATGAGGCTTACTACGGTCAAAGGTTCCTTCAGCCATAATATTTTAAATTTAAAAATTAAAATAGCACGAGGGATTTTAGCAGTACACAAAATGAATGTCAAAGTTTTTTTAGTAAATAGCGAGAAACGCGGTCCGAACAAAGCAAAAACGACCGAAGGAAGTTTGCAGCGTCGTGAGGACAAATCTTTGAAAATCCGCAGGCAGGGAATGGGAAGGAATGAGAAGATTTTTAAAGATTTGAGCGTTTCCCTATTGAACCAGCACAGCATTGCTCCTCAAAAGAGCATTCCACTAATTGAAGTAGTAAATCAAAGAGGATAGGAGGAAGGCGGTCTCCCCTGGTTCAGGGGAGAAGGAAAGAGGGGTAGATCAAATAGGTATTTTGGTTAAACAAAATTACTTTTTTTAGTCTACCGCCTCTTCCTCTCCTCCTAATCTAGGAGGAGCCGCCGTTCTCCTTGCCTTGAAATTAAAATTTATTCCTCCCCTTCCGGCTGCTGTAAACAGGCAATATTGATCAGCTGAACGCCCTGTTCGCCAATGGTAACCGGGAACGCTTTGCATTCCTGCGCCTGCTGGATGACTTTCACCACCGCGTCTTTCAAGCCGGTTTGGTAAGCCTGATTAGCGATGAATGTTTGGAAATAACGGTATTGGGTATAACCTACATATAATATGGAAAAGGCAACCCAGACGACTAAAATGATCTTACCGACAGAATATTTGGATTTCATGGTGAATTAAGATTAACGATTAAAGGTTTACGATTGATTGAATAATTAATCATGCTTAGGTAATTCATTGAGCTCAATTTCAATACCTGCATTTTTGAGGCAGACAGTATTTATAAGCTGAACGCCGCCTTCTCCCGGCCCAAGAAAAATCGGCATACAATTCTCTTTGGCTTTTGCTTCTTTAACTAGGTCATTAATAGCATTAAAATATCCTTTCTGGAAAGTACTTAAAATCAAATCACTCTTCCATTGTTTAAATTGGCCATAAGACCAATAAGCAATAAAGAAAATGGTCAAAATAAATAATATGATTTGCCACAGATATTTTTTCTTCATAAAAATCAAATGAAAATTTCTTTCTTTTACTTTTAGTTTTCTTTCTTACCCTTCTATATACCTCCCCTCTTACGTAAGAGTGAATGAGGGGGGTGTATACGTGCGCATAAATGAAAACTGAAAATTAAAAATTTACAAATTTAAGGAGTCACCTCCTCCACCTCTTCAGCCACTGGCTCTCCCAGTAATTCCTCAGATGCTTCTTTCATTTCTTCTTCCATCGGCGTAGGCAATTCTTTTTCCGGTTCCGGCTCAGGGCGTGAATACAAACGGACTTCCGCAGCCTCGACCTTGTCGCTGGCAAATGGTGATACCATTGGAGCTTCTTTGCCATCTTCTGTCGCTTCCATTTCAATCACCTTGGCGATTACACGTACCCGGTCACCAGGCAGTAAATCGCTAACCGCTAAAACTTTTTCTTCATATTCCTGCGGTTCTCTTGGCTCCTCCAACCCCTCCTCTGTTTTTGCGCCTGCAAGAGCGGTTTCATAAGCCTGCATAGCCTTTTCGTATTCCGCATATTCTTTTTTATATTGTTCCTCATCTTTTTCAACTCTTTCGAAAAGCTTAGTTTCACCACTTACTACAATAGTTTTAGTTGCCATACCTTCCGCGAACGGATCCAGTAAGCTGGCATTAAACTCAACTACCACATTCTGCCCGCTTGCGGTTTTAACGACAGCTGTAAGATTTCTTGGCGGTTCAAATGCGCCCTCTTCCGCAAGTTTCTGTCTGGCGAAATCCAGAGCTTCCTGGTAACCCTGTTCATAGGAGCCTTTTTTAGCCGGCACGTTCACCGTGGGCTGGCTAACCGTCGGCTGACTGGAAGACGGTGTGGTTTTTACCAACCCTGCCTGACCAACGTAGTAACCGGCCACAAACGTAAGGAAGGCGATAAAGAAAACAAGTAAAGTGTATTTAAAATGAGTGGACATAAAAAAATATTTAATAATAATAATTTTAAATTTAAAACTACCGGTTGGCGCTTATGCAGCACGTCCATGACCTGCTGCCACTATGGGCAGCACAGTTTCCTTCAAAATTAGGTATATCACTATCTGAACAGGACGAAATGGTTTTATTACCACATAAAACATCATCATCATCCACATATTCATTGATCCAGTAACCATTAATATCAATACATGGCGAACCATGCTCATAAGCCAGCCACAGCTCAGTGTAATCACACATATGAGCCCCTTCCGCCATACAGGCGGCATTTGCAAAAGGCCAGGAGCCAATAAAAATATCACCATAATCCTTTATGCAAAAACCGGGATTGTAATTTACACCATCCCAATCTACTAATGTATAGCCATCCGGGCAGGCTGTCATTTTGCCTCCTGCCTGCCAATAAACAATGTCATCTCTTAGATCAAGGGTATTCACACCCTCTGCATAAAAATCAATATTGTCGGTATTAAAATCAATATACGTATCTTCATCTCCCTTATGATAAATTTTGTCATAAAGATATATGTCATCATCCACCCACAAATCATTATCAACTGTCAACTCATCGCCTACATAAATATCATACAAGGCATCCACATTAGTATCAATGGTCAGGTAATCACTGGTGAAATGAGTATCAATATATATACCATCCTCACCATATATCTTTAACTTATCATCTTCATATTCATCGAAATAAACATAATCCACATCGCCAAAATTCAAACGGGCACCATGGCCATAGCTGTCTGGCCCCATTAGGCGTACGGTTTCTTCATCGGCTGACGCGACCACAAGTGAATGAGTCTCTGTTGTAGTGCCAATACTGGCGCCTCCTTCGACTACTAAATCGCCCGTACCGACAGCCCCAAGCCCACCATTGGACCATGTGCCAATTGCCACCCCTCCGCTAAAAAACATCCAGTTATCATCACGGGCGATTAAATGAGTGGTAAGCGTATCATCGTCATAATCCCTTAATTGAACATAATGATCCAAAATGGTATCACCTGATACTTCTAACACACTACCAGGGCTTGATGTTCCAATGCCAACCCGGCCACCATCCTGAACCAGATAAACCCGGCTGTCGGCAGCGGTGTTGCGCGGAGCGAAAAGCGCGGCCTGGTTATCATTTGCGGCAGATGTGATTGTAAAGTTTTTGCCGTCAACAGTGGACCATAAGTCAAGAATGGCACTTGAACCCGTGCCACGCTGGCGGAAAGTCCATGGCCTTTCGGTGCTGAACCTCAGCACTTCCGTACCATCACCTGTAACAGCGATATCAAGCTTGGCACTAGGATCCGCCGTGCCAATGCCCACTTCACCGGTTTCTTCAATTTGAATAACACGATTTTCATTAGCAGTGCTGTCATGAGCAATCCAAAATTCTGTAGCGTCCTGACCCATAATCCATAAATTATCAGATTGATCTGTTTCCTCAAAAATCAACCGCGGTGCACTGGCTGAATTTTCGATATAACCCCCTTCTACATGCAATTTATTATCAGGCGCTAGTGTCCCGATTCCCACATTGCCATCACTACCGCGTACGAACAAATCATCATTTAAAGCGATATCTATATCATCGGAACTATTTCCTAAATAAGCATAGGCCTGCGCGGTGCCACGCGCCCGGAATAATTCCTTCCCCCCTCCGACAAAGTTTAATGTGTTGGTGTCAAACTGGAGATAGGTATCATCGTCGTTACTATGTCTGGCATATTCGCTCAGCATAAGATCATCGCTGACCTCCAGGTTATCTGACACATACACATCACCGGAAAAATATCCCCCATAACCGGAAGAACTACCGCCATAGACCCCTTTACCTGAAGTACTGTGACCATAAACACCGTAATTATCACCAACACCACGGACTCCCTTGTCCGCACCTTCGCCATATACACCAGTGGCCATTTCACTTTCACCTATAACACCATACATATAATCAGCTACACCCTTTCCATAAACACCTGCTCCGAACATTGCGCCATTGGCAGCTTCCCCCCAGACACCAAAATTCCCATGGGAATTAGATTCATTCGCAATCCCTTTTATACCAAAATTATAATAAAGTGGAGGAGCGCCAAGATTGCCCGATGCCCCTTTGGCTTCAGCATATAAGCCATAATATTCCCTGGAATCAGCGACGGCATAAAAACGGTCAGGATCCACAGAATCGTAGATAGTTGAATTTTCAACATGAAGTTTATAGTCGGGATCAGTTGTGCCCATTCCCACATTGCCACTACTATTGATTCTCATAGCTAAAGTACCTGTAGTGCCGCCTATGGTAAATGATATTTGGTCACCAGAAGAGGTATTAAGATAAGTTTCACCACCAGGCGTCTGGACTAATGCGGCATCAGCATCTGTATTGTGATCCTTATGCGCAAAAGTGGCATAACCATTATAAGTTGCATATCCAATTGCCGCGTGTCCAAAATAAGAAGTCCTGTCCAGTCCATATCCTGCCCTCATAGAACCATTAACATCCAGCTTCGCGGCCGGATCAGTGGTTCCGATACCGACATTATCCGCATTGTAATAGATTTCAGTAGGATCGGCAGGATTGGCAGACCAATACGTAAAATTAGGCGGTCCGCATACCCATTCACTATTGCCGGCATCCCACGAAAGGACTTCGCCGTCAGCACAAGGGGCCAAGGGGTCCATGGCGGCAGGAATAACACAGACCCATTCATGGGCGGTATTGTCCCATATGGGGGATTCGCCGTCGCCGCAATCCGCGTAAACCAGTTTAGTGAGGGTGTTAAGAGCGTACGTTTTTAATATATTGTTATCCAGTCCGTCAATCACCACACGGGCCAGTGTTTTACAGTCGCCGGCGATCATAATCCCGCCGGGGCATTCGGCCGCGACGTCATCCGAACGCCCGTAACAGCCGTTATCGCAGTTAAAAGCCCACTGCTTGCCGGCAGGAGGATCGTCGTAATTGGACTGGCAGCTCTGGGTGGCGCCGGTAAGGGTTTCGATATGGGGCTTGCAGTCATCCGCGTAATAGTTCTGGCCCGTTCCGCAGACCACGGCCGGGAAACAGCCTTCACTGAGGCCCGCGAAAGCCATTTTCGGAAAGATGAGGAGGAAGCCGGTAAATAATAAAATGGGGATTGTTTTTTTCATCGTAGATGAATTAAAGAATTTAAGTAGTTAGTGGTCAGGGCTGGTCACTGATCCCCGGTCGCTGAGTTTATTTACAGCACGCGAACGGAATATTCTGATTACACGGCGTAATAAAGCTGGCATGCGCGGTAAACGACCACACTGAACCAAAAATAGTGCTGACATTCGTATTCCAGCCGTTACAGTCGTTGGTCACGTATTTCACATAACCCGGAGGACCGTTGTTGATCCACGCCAAGCCGGTTTTGCCGGTTAGTGTATCCGCGTCCATTACATAAGCGTTGATGATTTCTTCCGCTGTACACACATGGCTGTCAACGATCACCCCCTCGCAAAGATCATCCGCGCTTTGATAGCCATTGGGATTCACATCCCCGATAGATGGGCCCGTGATATCCATAAAATAAGAAATCGGCACCAATAAATTGTTATACACACAGATCAAATCCACACACATCAGACCAGCTGCACATTCAGAATCGTTCACACACGCGTCACCGGGGCCATTGCTCTGATCATGACAATAACCGTTTACACAGGTGAAATTGGCGCCCAGCCCAAGACAATCATCGTTTTCCGAACATTCGGTTAATGTATTGTTCGGATCATTTAAATCAACACACATCCCGGTATCCATATCGCAGACCAATCCAAGGTTGCATTCGCTTGAATTGGTGCAGGCATCACCCTCTTCCCCGTCGCTCCCAGGGTTATTACAGAAACCGGCGGTACAAATGAGGTCATCCGGACAATCATAATTCTCATCACAGAACAGGTAATTGTTATTGATGAGTAGGTTCTGGATGACATCCGGAACACTGGGGCTCGACCAGTTGAGGTGATCGGCCTGATCCACTTCGGTAAACACCGTGCCATAAAAGGCGGGTTTGCTGGTGTCACTCCAATTCACCGGATCAGTGATGGAGCCGTAAGAATATATGTGAGCCAGATCAACTCCCCCTACATCTAAAGCCTTTCCGCCGAGCGACGTAAAGCCATCCGCAAAGATTTCGATGAACCGCTGGGCAAAGGAAACGCATAAGCCCGGCGTGCGGCCGGAAAGCGTCCGGCCCTCAGGGCAGTTCGTGCATTCGCCGGTACAGGGATTAAGCACTTCACGCCCCATAGACGCGCATGTCGCCCCGCCATTCGGAGCATACGTACTGCCGTCTTTTTCAAGCTGACAGGCGGGTGTTACGCCGACAACAGGATTTGCTTCATCTAAAAGACTGGCAGGCTGATTATCCACACAATAAACATATCCTTCACTGCAACCACCGCATCCACCCGGGCAGACCAACTGCCGGTTTAAAGCGGCAGGGCACGTATTGCCGGTTAAAGCCTGGCAGACATTGCTTCCGGATGGTTTACAGTAACCGCCCCGGCACGATGAACTGACTGAGCCGGTTAAAGAATTAAAGCCGGCCCGGTTCTGACCGCGGGCAGAATCAGCCAGATCCAGAATACTTTGCTTGGTAACACAGGAAGTCGAACTGCCGGTTCTTAGAATCTCCCCTTCCGGCCGGCACGAGATACCCTGGTACGGCTCGGTGTCCCCGCCCTGCGGATAACAGCAGGCGTCGTACGTGAACGGGTCCGTGGAATCCGATCCCGGATAAGCGACCGTGCAGTCATAAACGCCCGCGAACGCCTTCGGCACCAACACGAACGCGAGGAGGATTATTGGGATTAAAAATCGGATTTTGTTTTTCATTTGTTTGAATTTATAAATTTATAGTGACCAGTGACCAGTTCTCCAGAGACCAGAGCTGGTTACTGGTCACTGGTCTCTGGTCACTGAAGTTATTTACAACACGCATATTTTTTCCCTGTTTTACAAGGCAGTAACCCCCCATACTGTTCAGCAAAATTCCACACCGTGCCGTAGTTGGGGTTACCACTAGGGCTATCCGTCGCCGTCCAGCCTTTGCAGTCGTTGGAATTGGCCGTGTAACCCGGAGGACCGCTGTTGATCCAGAGTGTTGTGGAACCGGCATAGGTAAAAACCGGTGACACGCCGATGGTGCCGTGGTTCAGGCTGTTGGTCATCTCCGCGGGTGTGCAGACATGGCTGCCGGCAATCGTCGCGTTACTGTGATTCTGGCAATACAGATTCACGTCTTCATAACCGACTCCTGTACTGTAGGCACTATCTGACTCGCCTACAAACATACCCACAACACCCGTAACCGGGTTGGGGTCACTGCCCGGCCAGGTGATAGCCGCGTGGGCGTAATAGCCGATCACCAAAAGCAGTGGGAAGATCAATGCTTTAAAAAACGCATCCTTAAGCCATTTAAGCGTGTTCTTAGATTTTTTATTTTTAGCCATTTTTTATCTTTATTAATATTCTTTCAAAAAATATCACAACTAGAGGGGAAATGTAAAGAAAATTGCACAACTAATTGAAAAAGCGGAAATCAGGTTTTAAAAATTTGTCAAAAAACAGCCCAATCTACCAAAATCATCGCGGACTGGAAAGTCCGCTCTGCCTTGGGTGTAACAAAATTAAACATTGATGTTGGCAGAGTGGGTTTTTGCAACGTGGATTTTCTAATCCGCGTGTAAAATACCCGCGATGACAAAATTTTAGGCTACCCCGCGCGCTTCCTTTACCTTTTCTGCCACATTGTTAGGCACTTTGGCGTAATGCGCGAATTCCATGGTGTAACTGGCGCGGCCCTGGGTCATGGAGCGGAGATCGGTGGCGTAGCCGAACATCTCGGCCAAAGGCACCTTGGCAGCAATGGTCTTGGCCTGGCCACGGTCGCCCATGGCTTCGATCTGGCCGCGTTTGGAGTTTAAGTTGCCCATTACATCGCCCATGAATTCCTCAGGCGTGACCACTTCCACCTTCATAACGGGTTCCAGTAAAACCGGATTGGCTTTTTTGGCCGCCCGCTGAAAACAGATGGAGCCGGCCATTTTAAAGGCGAGTTCCGAGGAGTCGACATCATGGTAAGAGCCATCATATAATTCCACTTTCACATCAGTCACCGGGTAACCGGCCACCACGCCGCGGGTCAGCGCTTCTTCGATCCCCTTATTGACCGCGGGGATAAATTCCCTGGGAATACGGCCGCCCACAACGGAATCAATGAATTCATACCCCTTGCCGGGTTCATTGGGGGAAACGCGGAGCAGTACATGGCCGTATTGGCCGCGGCCGCCTGTCTGTTTGGCGTATTTTTCTTCATCTTCCACTTCTTTCTGGATGGTTTCACGGTAAGCGACCTGCGGGGCGCCGATATTCGCCTCGACCTTGAATTCACGCTTCATGCGGTCGACCAGCACATCCAGATGCAGTTCGCCCATGCCGGAGATAATGGTCTGCATGGTCTCTTCGTCGGTACGGACGGTAAAGGTCGGGTCTTCTTCGGCCAGCTTCTGAAGCGCCAAGCCCATTTTTTCCTGGTCGGCTTTGGTTTTCGGTTCAATGGCGATAGAGATGACCGGATCCGGGAACGTGATGGATTCTAAAATGATTTCTTCCCCGCTCTCATCGACCAGCGTACTGCCGGTGCGGACGGATTTAAGACCGATGACCGCGCCGATATGACCCGCCGGGATCTCTTCGATCTCTTTCCGGCTGTTGGCATGCATCTGGAGCAGGCGGCCGATCCGTTCCTTTGCACCCTGGGAAGAATTGTAAACATAGGAACCGGATTTCAGGACGCCGGAGTACACGCGCACAAAGATCAGACGGCCCACAAACGGATCCGTGGCGATCTTAAACGCAAGGGCGGCCAATGGTTCGTTATTGTCGGCCTTGCGGGAAACGATATGGCCTTCGTCATCGACCAGATGGCCGGTGACCGGCGGGATATCGAGAGGGGAAGGAAGATAATCGTTCACAGCATCAAGCAGGCGCTGGACCCCTTTGTTTTTTAAAGCCGTACCGCACAAAACCGGAACGAATTTATTCGCGAGCACTGACCGGCGGATCGCCTTTTTTACATCATCAACTGAAAAATCCTTCCCTTCCAGAAACACTTCCATGAACGTATCATCCGCTTCCGCCACCTTTTCCAGCATTTTTGCCCTCCATTCCTCGACGTCGGCTTTCATGTCTTCGGGGATATCAGTGATTTCCATTTCTTTGCCTAAATCATCTTTATAAACCGTGGCTTTCATCTCGATCAGATCCACAATCCCTTTCATGCTGGCTTCCAGGCCGATCGGCAGCTGGATGGGGGAGGCATGCTGGGTCAGCCGGTCCAGGATGCTCTGAAATGACTTAAAAAAATCCGCGCCCGTGCGGTCAAGTTTGTTGATAAAGCACATACGGGGCACATGGTACTTGTCGGCCTGGCGCCACACGGTTTCAGACTGAGGCTCCACACCGGCCACGCCGTCAAAAACGACCACCCCGCCATCCAGCACACGCATGGAACGTTCCACTTCGGCCGTAAAATCCACATGGCCTGGGGTATCGATGATGTTGTACTGGTGATCTTTCCAGAAACATGTGGTAGCCGCGGATGTGATCGTGATCCCGCGTTCCTGTTCCTGCTCCATCCAGTCCATGGTGGCTTCACCTTCGTGCACTTCGCCGATTTTGTAATTGATACCGGTATAAAAAAGAATGCGTTCGCTAACAGTGGTCTTGCCCGCGTCGATATGGGCAATGATCCCGAAATTACGAACTCTTTCTAAGGGGGCGCGTTCAACTGACATAATTTTGTTAACATAAAAAAATA
The DNA here is from genome assembly GCA_016932495.1 of Candidatus Peregrinibacteria bacterium. Taxonomy (GTDB): domain Bacteria; phylum Patescibacteriota; class Gracilibacteria; order UM-FILTER-43-11; family UM-FILTER-43-11; genus JAFGCR01. Next base: position 6,064 of record JAFGCR010000002.1, on the reverse strand, counting down.
AGCGGAAAAATTATAACGGCTAACTCATAAATTGCAAGTGATTTTAGACAAGGGGTCGAAATATATTTTTCTTTCTTCTCTTTTCTTTTTTTATTTTCTTTTGCCCTTCTTTCTATTTTCCCCACAAACCCCGTAGGGTGAATGAAGGGGTGCACATACGTGCGTAAAAAATTAAACATCGGCCATCGGGTACTTAGCTGTTGCTTTTCAGAGTGATTTTTGGTATAATAATAAGATTTAATTCACGAGACACGAGTCACGAGACACTTTGTATAAAATAAAAAAACTCATCATCGGATTCCTCATAAGCCTTTTCCTGATAAACATTGTCATCGCGGATTCCAGCACCAATTACACGGTCGATGTGAGTGAGCTGAATGGAACCGGAGAACTTTTGACTTCCTCTTCTTACCAGCTGAATGACACGTTTGTTGGGTTTGTGGATGGTCTTTTTGGTTATTCGACCAATTACATTCTCGGTTCAGGGCTGGTTTATCTGGAACAGTTATGCGGAAACAGTATTCTGGAATTCGGTGAAACCTGTGACGACGGCAACCTGACCAATGGCGATGGATGCAGCAGTACGTGTTTGCTCGAAAACGTATGCGGAAACGGAGTTGTAGAAGCTGGCGAAGGCTGTGATGACGGCAACGTCGCCGGAGGAGATGGCTGTTCGTTTATCTGTACCGTCGAAACCGGCTGGAATTGTGCCGGAACGCCATCCACCTGCAGCCCGATCTGCGGAGACGGTTTAATTGTAGGAAGTGAAGCTTGTGATGACGGCAACACTGCCAGTGGAGACGGCTGTTCTTCCACCTGTCAGATCGAAATCCTGTCGGTTTGCGGAAATGGAATTTTGGAAAGCGGGGAACAATGCGATGACGGAAATACCAATTCAAACGATGGCTGTTCAGCTGCCTGCATCCTCGAAACCGGAGGCGGAGGGGGTGGTTATGTGATCTGCGGCAATGGTATCCGCGAGGGCTCCGAACAATGCGACGATGGCAACAATGAAAATGGCGACGGCTGTAATTCCATCTGTCTGAAGGAAGGGGTAAAAGAACGGACCTTCACGGTTAAAGCCCGGCCCGAAAAACGCGTCAATCCCACTCAAAACTGGGGCACGACCGCCACACTCGCCTTCCTTTCCAAAGAAACCGGTGCAGTGACATTCAATACTCAGATACCTATCAACGACACGGGGTGGGGTACGCTAACGACCAATCAGATACCGGACGGCATATATGACATATCGCTCAAAGGCCTGTCACATCTGACGAAAGTGATGAGAAATGTTGAGATTAATAGCAATACTCATACTCTCGATTTTACTTTCGGAGAAACATTTTACCTACTGGCAGGGGATGTGCATGAAAGCAAAGACGATTTTATCAACGCACTCGATATCACTGCGACTGTTAAGGCGCTGTATACGGACAATATACACGCTGATTTAAACAAAGACGGGCTGGTGAACGCGCTCGATATCACGATTACCGTCAATAACCTCTACCGAAATGGTGAATCGTTTTAGGTTTAAGCATTGCTTTTCAGAGAGAAATTTGTTATAATATTAAGATTTAATTCACGAACCACGAGCCACGAACCACGAGACACGAACCACGAGACACGAATAAATATGAAAAACATAATCAAAATCATCGGTATTGCGGCACTATTACTGCTTCCGATAAAAACGCACGCCGCCGCCCTCAGTATGAATCCGGCTTCTGCGAACCTGACCGAAGGATGTGAGAATACCGTGAACATCATGGTGGACACTCAGGGTGCGGAAACCCGCGGCGCGGACGCATTCCTGAGTTACAATCCCAATGAGATAGAAGTGCTGAGCATTCTGCCGGGAGAAATGTATAAAAGTTACCCGGGAAAAATAATCAGCAATGGGAATATTTTCATCACTGCTTTCAGTGAAAACGGATTTTTTGTGGGAAATGGCACGCTGGCACGATTGGTTTTTAAAAGTAAACCGGGAGTAAAATCGACCACCATCCGCTTTAAATACGCATACGGCTCAACAGTAGATAGCAACGTGGCCGGAAGAGGGGCAGAGGATATCTTAAGCTCCGTTGCCAGCGGCACGTACACATTTGAACCGGGAATATGCGGTACGGCGCCAATAAAACCAGCTGCGCCGCCAGCCGATACCACCCCGCCGCGCGTTGATAAACTGAGACCGGGAATCGGCTGGGAAAACATGGTTCCGAATACTGATCTTTCTTTTGAATTGATCGATGACGGAATCGGAGTAAACCTGGACAGCTTTCAGGTGGAACTGGACGGCGTCAGTTACAACAGGGAGGGGCCAAACCGCTTCAACTATGAAGGGGGTAATAAAAAATATAACATCACAATCAATCCGGAGGAGGATTTCAGGAAAGGGGAAGGAGAAAAAATACCGGTAAGCATAAGGGCTGAAGACCTGAACAGAAACCTGCTCTCACTCACCTACACGTTCACGGTATATTCGATACCGGAATGCCCGGAATGTCTGCATGCGGCCGCCGAGCCCATTACAAAATACAGCCCGGGGGCAAGAGTGATGCTGCTGATCCTTCTGTTCCTGGTGATCGTGCTGTATTTTGTGAACATATGGCTGTTCACCGAACCGCCGATCAGAGAGGAAGTGCCCGCAAAACCGAAACGTAAAAAAAGCCTGAAACGCAAAAATAGATAAAACTGTTAACAGCAAATGTCTGCACCGCTGATTATCCGGATAAACTGATTAACCCGGATGGATTTTTTGGATTATTCAGGATTTGTATTTCTTATTGATCAGCCTTTTAAACTCCAGGCTTTTAGATCCAAAATTGATGAGTAATCCTGTTTCCATTTTAAAAGCTTCAAGATAATTAAGAGCTTGGGCTAGATGAACATTATCAAGGCTATTTAATGCTTTTATTTCTATAAGAACATTTTCTTCAACAACAAAATCCACCCTTCTGGTTCCAATTTGTTCATCGTCAAAAAATATTGGCATTTCAACTTCCCTTGAATGATTTAATTTGCATTTATCCAGCTCCATTGATAACGCTCTCTGATAAATTACCTCCTGAAAGCCACACCCCAATTTGTTGTGGACGCTCATAGATGCTCCGATTATTTTCCTTGTAATGTCTGAATATTTGTAATTCGCAATAGACATAATCTCTTTATTTAAATAATAAATTCACTTAAATCCAATAAATCCCGTTAATCCATCCAGACAATCCATAAAATCCAGTAAATCAGCGGTGCAGACAATTATTATAGTAAACAAATGTTCACCAATCAATAGAAATTTTATATAGATAATCAAAAAAGTGAACTTTTCCGCTTATCTAAGCCAAAAAAAGCGTATTTTTATTAAACAATAATACTTATATTAATGCAAGGGTAACTGGGTGCTTTCCTCTCTGAAATATGCTATAATATTAAGATTTATGCATAAAATCAAAAAACACAAATTACTGGCGCCAATTGTTGCAATTGTTTTTGCGGCCCTGACGGTACTCTCCAGTACCGCCGTTAATTTGCTGGCTGCCACCACCACTCCGGCAACCATCAACTACCAGGGACGGCTTTTAAGCAGTACCAATACGCCGCTCAGTGGAAACTACACTCTGCGATTTAGTTTGTGGCAGTCGGCCGACTGGGTTGCGGGGGATACGCTCGGAGGCGGTGGTATCAATACCGGCTCTGCCACCTACGCCGGATGGAATGAAGCTTACCCGGTGACCACTGGCACCTTCGGGCTGTTTAACATCAGTCTGGGTTCCAACCCCTTGAATCCCCTGCCGAACTTTGACGCCAGCACCCACAAGTTCCTGCAGGTAGAAGTGAAGGCGACCGGCCAGCCGGACACCAGCTACGAGATCCTCGACCCTCAGGGAACGACGGCGGACGCGGTAGACCGCAAGACCCTCAACGACCAGGCCTACGCCGAAAATGCGGACACGGTAGACAATGTGGAAGTGGGCACCAGCGCCGGTGATTTAGCCGTACTGGGAGCAGGCAATGTTTTTGGTATCAACTTCATGCCCGCCGGAACCAATCAGGACATCTGGCAGATCGACACCAACGATAACGCGCCGGGTGGTATTGTCCAGCTGAGTTTCGGCAGCGCCCTGCTTAACCAGATTCTGAGCTACGATCCGAACGGCATCGCTGTGGGAAACGGCTGGTTTAACTTTTCGGATGACGTCAACATCCAGGGAAACCTGACCACCACCGGCACTGTGAACGGGGTGAATCTGAGCAGCATTCCATTCACCAACCTGGCTACCCGCAGTAAAACCACCCGTTTAAAACCGCACTTCCCCGGAGCCGTGGCTGAAGCCATCGGCGGAGGGAGTCATCGGGGCATGATCCAATCGCATTTTGTGGATACGGACGGCAACGGCGGCCCCAACAACTACAGCTACTACGAATGGACCACTAAGCAGGGAGGAGTGAATGATTACGACATTGTGCTCCGCTGGAGACTGCCGGATGACTTTGTCTCGTGGCAGGCGACCCCTATTGTTTTCCGCTACAAGACCCTGACGGCGAACGCCGCGCAGAACAAACTGGATGTATCGATCGACGACACGACCGGCACCAGCATTGCCGGACTGACGGGCGGAGCGAACTTAGTTAGCAACGTTTGGAATACTACGAATATTGGTTTCGGAGGCGGCGGCACTTTTACCGCTGGCTCTGAGATCACTATTTACATCAAAATGTCCGCCACCAACGCGGGAGCGGCTTTTGCGAGTGATTTCGCCTTTAATTACAACGGCCGATAAGCCGAATGGACATCGAATAGATATCGAATGGACATCGAATTGAACAGTCCATACGAAGTCAATCCGCAGTCTATACGTAATCAATACGATTTAACCCCCACGCCTATGTAACACCCTCAACACCCTCCTCTCACAATATCCCGATAACCACGTTTATACCTAACAGCCAGATGGAAGATAACGATTGAGAAAAAATAAATGCATAAATCAATCTCAAATCTGAAATCAGAAATCTGAAACTACCAACATCCCTCCACTTCTGATGATTAAAATTAATCGTCAAAAGCGGAGGCCGGGACCGCCCGCCAATGCGGTTCCGCCCGGACCTCCACCGGAAAAGAAATCGGAGACTACTTTATCACTTTATCACTTAAGAAAATGAAAACAGAAAACGCAATCCGGTCGAAATGGATGCGTCGCGTAAGCGGCCTCTTGGCCACCCTGATGCTCATGATGAGCTTTGCGGGGCAGGCGTCCGCTATCATTCTCTTCCAGGACGATGCCACTCATGACATCGACTCAGAAGGAATAATTATCAATGCCGATGACGGCGGAGATGAAGATGCCACTTTGCAGTTCGGCAACGATGGCAGTGACGCGACTATTACATTCGACGACGGATTAGACAAATTAATCTATTCCGGCGCAGGAATGGACTGGAGCTCGGTCGATATGTTCCGCATCCGTGAAGACGCGGATCCGGCAGGCAATGCCGCTTGCGGATTCAAAGGTGAACTGATTTACGACACCACCGACGATGAACTGCAGATTTGTACAGTCGTCGGCGGAGCGGGTGCCGCCACATGGGTCGCCGTCAATTCCGGCAGCGACGCCGATACATTAGACACCTTGGATTCCACTGACTTTTTACGCGCCACCGCCAGTGACGCCTTCGGAGATGGCGGTGTGTACACGCTGACCATCGGCGCCGATGATACCTTGCAGGTAGATGGCACTTTTGATGCCAACGGCGTTGTGGCCATCGGTGATGGCGGAGACACCGTGACCATAAACGGTACCACCGGTGACTGGGATCTGACCGACCTGGATTTTGATATCACCGGTAATCCTTCAGAAATCACATTGGTTTCCGATGGAGCCGCCGATGATTTTACAATTGAATTAACCGGCGCCACGGACAGTAGCTTAGTCCTGCAATCCACCGGTACCGGTACAGATGCGGTGGATATCAATGCTACTGCGGGCGGTGTGACAGTGGATGCAAGCGGTGCCGTTTCTTTAGACGGCGGAGCCGCTTCCAACTTCACCACCTCAGCCGG
>JAFGCR010000026.1 GCA_016932495.1 Candidatus Peregrinibacteria bacterium | reverse complement strand
TTTTGCTACTTTTGGCCACAAAAGTAGAAAGAAAAAGACAATACAGAAAAAAAGACTGTCGGCGCCGTCAGGCGACGGAAAGAACAGCATGAAGATATAAGCTGAATGATGAAGCCGGATGTATACCGGAGAATGGTTATTGGGCGGGATTTAAGGAATAGCGGTTTAGGGTAGATTTTAAACAAAAAAAATGGTATAATATAGAGATATATTTGCAACTGGATGAAACATCCCTTCCAAAAAACCTTCGCCATTCTTTTTATCGCCCTCATGACGATCGGCGTTTTGGGAATGGGAAATCCAGCCCTGGCGCAGGAAGAACCGGAGGCGACCGGCGGGGATCCGGCGGTGACGAATCTTTGGGTCATCAACTCGACCCCGGCGCCGGGCGGACTGGTGGATTTTACCGTGTACTTCACCAACATGGGAAGTGCGGCGGCAACGGATGTAGCCTTGCGCATCGATTACGATGAAACTCAGCTTTTCAATATTTCCGTCGGCAGTCCTGTTGACTGCCGGAATGACGGGCAAAGTATTATTTGTAATTACATCAGCATCGACTCCGGCGCTTCCGGCACGGTCGGCTTTACCGCGCTGGTAGAACCCACTGTCACCCCTGGTACAGAGATCATCACCACCGCGTCCATCGACGCCAAAGAAAATGATGTGATCCGGAATGATTTCGGGAATGTGGTGGTCACGGTCGGCGCTGCGGGCGCGGGCGGTGTGATGGCGCCGACCGGGTTTGCCGGCATACCGGTCGCAGATCTGGAGACGGGCGCCCTGGAAGAACCAGCCCAGAATCAGGGCATCGCCTTATTCAATGTGCAGAACAATCCGAACTGGAGTACCAACGCGCTGACCACCGCGGGTCTGAAATTTATGATCCGCGGGAAGGAAGCGCTGGCCTGGTCGCTGAATATCGAAGAAGCCGGTTTCGACAGTCCCGCCATCCGCAGCAGCTACAACAAAGTGCTGACGGTCATCAACAGCCTGTTCATCATCGGCCTACTCGCCATCGCGGCCATGTGGATGTTCAGCCTGCTTATCCCCCGCCGGTATTTGCGGCAGGTGATTCTGGTGTACGCGCTGGCAGTGGTTTTTGTGAATTTTGCTTTTCCGCTCAACCAGCTGTTTATCGACGGGACCAACCTGCTCCAGAAGACATTTTTAAGCGGAGTGAATATCACTAATATTGCCGAGGCTCCCAGTTACAATGATCAGACAGCGATCGGCTATCTGGATGAGACGAATGTTTTAAAGCAGACCAATACCCAGACACTCAATTTCAAACTGCCACAGGAAAATGAATCAATGGGCGATGTGGTGGTCGGCAAACTGGAACAGGATTTCTTAAGCCCCAGTTACACCGGCACACTCAGTTATTTAGATGAAGACGGCAATCCGAAACAGGAGACTGTTACCCTGCGCGCGGCCGGCAATGACCCGCTTCTGCTATTAAAGGCAGATCAGATCATCGAACTGATTAATGAGAAAAAATTCAACCCGGACCAGGAACATTCCATTTTCACGTTCCTGCTGATGCTTTTTACCGGACTGGCTTACTTTGGCATGGCGCTGGTTTTTATGCTCCGCATCGTGCTTTTGTGGGCGCTTCTTATCGTATCGCCAGCACTCTTTTTACTGGCTGTTTTTCACGCGACCCGCAGTTATTTTATCAACTGGCTCGGCGTGTACGCGCGGTGGCTCCTCATCGGTCCTTTGATAGCCCTCGGCCTTTCGATCGTAGTGGGCATCTGGAAAACCGTGGGCCTTCCGGTCATCAGCAGTTACCAGAGTTTAGGGCAATTCGGAGGACTTTCTAATATCGGTTTTTACCTGCCGGGGAGTGAGACGATCAACAATCTAAGCAACACCTCTCAGATGATGCAGTATCTGCTGTTCCTTATCATGCTATACCTGCCCCTGCTTTTCGCGTTTATGCTGACCCGCCAGAAATTATGGAGTTCGGCGGCCATGGCTATCGCGGAAAAGCGGGAGGCTCTGAAGGCGCCTGCCGCCGCAGTAACCACCGAGAAAGAGACCATTGAAACCGGAAAAGAAACAGGCGCCGCGCTGCCCGAAGGTATTCGGGGACTTTTGGGTGGTAAATTCGCGGGCTTCACCGGAAAAACAACCATGCCCGAAACTCTAAAAACAGAAGTGGGCCGCGCAGGACGCCCCTTGGAAACCGCCAGCAGTTTTCTGCCGGAGCATCTGGCTCTAAGCGGAATGCGGGATATGCTGGGGCTCGTGGCCGGTAATCAGGATTCACGCCATGTGCATGGCAATGCCATTGAAAAACTCGCCGACCCCGCGGCCATCGCCGACAGCAAAGAACAGCAAAATGTCATGGCTGTCAGGCAGGAAATCGAAAGCCGGGCGAGTGCAGGTGACCCGGAAGCCACACGGATCATGAATGAAATAAAGGAAGTGGAAACTCAGACGTTTACCGAAAGAGAGACAGCGACCGGCGAACCGGCCCTAGTGGAACCGATAATGGAGGTAAATGTAAACACGCCGAAACCGGAAAAAGAAATTAAAAAATCAGAACCAATGCCAACGACTAAGAAAGAGGAATTAATCGGTGAGGAACCTGAACAACCTGAAGACGACGACGCAACCAATCCGTCTCAGGGAGACGAATTGAAAGACGATGAACCAACCGATAACCCTACTGAAGCCGATGAAAAATAGAACCCTTAAAATCATCATCGCTACTCTATTACTCGTCGGACTTTTTGCTCCGTTCGGCGCGTGGGCACAGGGAACCACGCAAACCGCACTGGGGGAGGTTTCGACCTTCGGGGAATTCATCTCTCTGATCTGGGATTACGGTTCCCAGGTAATCATCGCTCTTGCGGTCTTTCTGATCGTGCTCGGCGCGTTCTTTTATGTGGCGTCCGGCGGAAATGATGAGCGGATATCTCAGGGAAAACAAATGATCTTCGGTTCGCTGATCGCCATCCTCATCGTGATCTTCTCCGGCGTACTCGTTCGCACCCTGCACAAACCGGCGGAAGGGACGACTGGCTACCTGACCGATGTGCCGAATGTCATCAGCAACGCGACTACGATTCTGGTGGGGATCATCGGCGCTTTCTCGGTCCTGATGCTCGTGTATGCCGGTTACCTGTATGTAACGGCGCGCGGTGACACGGATAAAGTGGGCAAAGCCCATGCGGCCATCCGTTACGCCATTTACGGACTCGTGATCGGACTCGTGGCGTATGGCGCGGTGAGCGCGGTAATCAATTATTTCTTATAAACCGAATAGACTGCGAATGGACATCGAATAGAAATCGAATAGACTAGTCCATCCGAAGTCCATCCGAAGTCAATACGATATCAATACGAAACTATGAAACAATTCCTCAGCAACATCACCACATGGCAAAAAGTTTACGCGCAGGACCTCATCCCCTGCCCGGACGGCAGTTACGCGGATCCGGCTATCGGTTGCGCAGAAGCGCCGGGCGGCCTGGTGCAATCGGAAGTCAGCATGCTGGAACTGATCCTTAAAATTGCCTCAGTCCTGATGAGCCTGGTGGCAGTGGCTGCTGTTTTGATGCTGATCATGGCCGGAATTATGTACGCTTTGTCAGCCGGCGATGAAGAAAAAATGCAAAAAGCAAAACGGATTATTTTATGGAGTTTGGCTGGTCTGATTGTGGCTTTGATCGCACGTTTTGTGGCGCAGGGAGTGATAGGATTGGTCGCCTGATAGGTTAGGATTAAAAAATAAATATGAGAATTGTCCATATTTTTTTTATATTTCCCTCTTGTACAATTGTTACAAACTTGTATAATTTTTTTGAACAATAAAAAGTATCAACCACCCGATGAAAATCCTATCCAAAAAAATTATAAGCCTGACCCTTTCGGTCTTCCTGTTGGGCTTTTTGGTTGCACCGGCCGCTTTTGCCGCCGTGGAATGTGACCAGGACGGAGATGGCTATATTGTGATCCCCACTTCTGTGATGAAAGCCATCGCCTCGGATGTGCCTTATAATGAAAACGGCAATTATTCCCCCGCCGAATGGCAGGATTATTTCAAGATGTACCAGGCCGGCGAGCTGACAGAAGAGGAGCAGTGCGTGGGTATCAACTTTAAAAAAGGAGCTGAGCCTAAACGCTGTGACGCCACTATTGTGGGAGCCAACAGCGGGGTGTATGATCCTTCCGTACGAACTTCCCCACTACGGGGGAGTCAAGTGTATCCGGGCGCTTTGGATACACCGGATAACGGCGTGGATGAGGACTGCAACGGTAAAGATGCCTCTTTGCTGGAGGGAACGGGTGAAGCCAAAGAGCTGAGCGGATTAGTGGATAAAGGAGTAACGTTATTAAGCCGCGTGGTCGTGGTCGTATCCATCCTGGTGATGATCTGGGGTGGCGTGCTGTATTCCACTGCCGCCGGAGACGAAGCAAAGACCCGCAAGGCCCGCAAGGCCATTGTGGGAGCGGTGATCGGATTGATCATCGGCCTGTTGGCGCCGACGGTCGTGAACTGGATTGCAGCCAACCTGGTTTAATCAACACAAAAACAAAAAACAAAAGAAGAGAGCCTGTCGACACTTAGAAGAAATGACGGGCTCTTTTCGTATGCGGCGGGTTTTTAAAAAACCCGTAGAGACGTGATTAATCACGTCTCTACAAATTTTTGTTAAACAAAAATTTGCCGCATACGGATAAAATCATTCCTCTCTCTCTTCAGCGGCACGGAGGGCGATGTGAAAACCTATCAGATGCCAGCGGTATTCAATCTGGTGCTGAAGAAAATATTCAGCAGCCTGCGGACTCTGGCGAATTGCTTCCAGGGCGATAAATTGCTTTTCAACCAGGTCGATAGCAATAAAATAACGAAAATAACGGATAAATTCATAGGCCGCTTCAGGATATTGACGGATGGCAGAACAGACATCTGAGGTGCCGTATTTATCGCATAACATATCTTCTGCGCTCCGAAAATTCAGCCGAATTACATTGCTGCCGATAGCTTCAAACAGAGGGCGTTCCTGGCTCATTTTATTTTTTTAATTCCGATTGCAGGTCTTCGATCTGATCCCGCAATTCCGCCGCCCTTTCGAATTCCAGGTTCTGGGAAGCAATGTCCATTTTACGGGTCAGCTCTTCGATCAGGCGCGGCAGTTCCTCTTTGGGCACATCGGACTTCTGGTATCGCTTCTTGGGCTTATGGGATGTCTGCTGGATGTCGTGGACTTTTTTGACGATTGTCTGGGGGGTGATGCCGTGTTTTTCATTGTAATTCAGCTGAATGGCGCGGCGGCGATTGGTCTCATCGATCGCCCCTTTCATGGCCGCAGTCATTCTGTCTCCATACATGATCACCTTGCCGTTCACATTGCGGGCCGTGCGGCCGATGGTCTGGATGAGCGCGTCGCGGGAGCGCAAAAAGCCTTCTTTATCCGCGTCTAAAATAGCGACCAGCGATACTTCCGGCAGATCCAGCCCTTCGCGAAGCAGGTTGATGCCGACGATGATATCGATATTCCCCAACCGGAGGTCGCGCAGGATCTCAATCCGTTCCAGCGTGTCGACATCGGAATGCAGGTATTTGACTTTCAAATCCGCCTCCAGTAAAAAGTCGGTCAGTTTTTCCGCGGATTTTTTCGTCAGGGTGGTGATGAGCACGCGCTCCTTCCGTTCGATGACTTTCCGGATCTCATCCATCAAGTCGTCGATCTGATGTTCGGTGGGTTTCACCTCCACGGGCGGATCCACCAGGCCAGTGGGGCGGATGATCTGTTCCACAATCGCTTTTTTAGGTGTGTGTTTATATTCGTAATGGCCCGGCGTGGCGGAAACATAGATACCCTGATTTACAAAGGCTTCAAATTCCTCAAATTTAAGCGGGCGGTTGTCCTGCGCACTGGGTAAGCGGAAACCGTGTTCCACCAGCGTCTGTTTGCGGGAATAATTCCCGTTATACATCCCGCCGATCTGTGGGATGGTCATGTGGGATTCGTCGATGATGATGAGAGAATCTTCGGGAAAGTATTCCAGCAGGGTGGCGGGCGGTTCCCCGGGGCCACGGTTATTCAGGTAGCGGATGTAATTTTCAATCCCGGAGCAGTAACCCGTTTCCATCATCATCTCGATGTCGTATTCTGTGCGGGTCTTTAAGCGTTCCGCCTCGACCAATTTGCCGATTTTTTTGAGTTGTTTATAGCGTTCTTCCAGGTCCTTGCGGATATCCACCACCGCCTGATTGATTATTTCGCGCGTGGTGACCGCGTGCTTGGCGGGGAAAATTTTAATCTCATCCAGATCTTTGATCACTTCGCCTGTAAACGAATCCGCCTCCTGCATCGCTTCGATCTCATCCCCGAAAAACTCAATGCGGATCATGTTGTCGGAACTGGGCGGGATGATCTCGAGCGTGTCGCCGAGCACATGAAACATGCCTGACTTGAATTCCATGTGGGAACGCTGGTATTGCAGGTCGGTCAGTTTGCGGAGAAGTTTGTCGCGTTTGATGAACTCCCCGACCTTCAGTTCAATGGCCATATTCTCGTAACTGCTCACATCCCCCAGCCCGTAAATAGCGGAAACGGACGCGACGATCAGCACATCTTTCCGGGTGAGGAGGTTATAGGTAGCCGCATGGCGGTATTTGTCGATCTCTTCATTGATGGAGGCGTCTTTTTCTATATAGGTATCGGTTTTAGCGATATACGCCTCCGGCTGGTAGTAATCGTAGTAGCTGACGAAATAAGACACCGCGTTGTCGGGAAAAAAATCCCGGAATTCCGAACACAATTGAGCTGCCAGGGTTTTGTTGTGTGAAAGGACGAGGGTAGGCTTCTGGATTTCCTCCACGACCTTAGCGAGCGTAAATGTTTTTCCGGAACCAGTGACACCGAGTAATGTCTGATGTTTTTCTTTCGCCTTCACGCCTTTTACCAGCGCCTTAATGGCCTGGGGCTGGTCGCCGGCAGGTTCGTAGTTGGAAGTGAGTTTGAATTGCATAGTTCTATTGTGGGGCGGTTGTGGGGCCGCTTCGCTGTGGGGCGGTTGTGGTTACTATTTGCTCCACTATTGCTCCACAAATGCTCCACCACCGCTCCACTATTGGATTAGGATAGCGGAAAGGGGGTTTGGGGGCAAGTAACTGATGCGCGAAGGGGGTATTTTTGTTATGATTGAGTCCAAGTAAACCATACAATCATGCTCAAAAAAATCTTTCTCTCTCTCTTATTTGCTCTGATCCTGACGATTCCTGCCCATGCGGCCGAGGATTTCAGCCAGATGAACCCCACGGTCAAAGTGGTCAGTTACAAGAAGCTGTTTATCGGCCAGGTGCTGGGTTACGGGAGCGGATCCGGCACGGTGATCAGCGCGGACGGACTTATTGTGACCAATCATCACGTTATTTTTGACGAGGATAAATTCAAACCGCTCGACACGTTTGAGGTCTGCATCACGTTCGACGTGCAGAAAGAACCGGTCTGCCAATACACCGCGCGGCTGGTGGCATACGATAAGGACATGGACATCGCGCTTTTGAAGATCAATGAAACCGACGTGTTCGGCAACCGTTTATCTGACTTAAAATTCCTGAATTACCACAATAACGCCGCCCCCAAAGAACAGAAGGAAATACGGGTGGCTGGGTACCCTGGCAGCGGCGGAAAGACGATTACTATTACCAAAGGGCAGATCAGCGGTTTTGAGGAGTTTAATGACTACCAATATTTTAAAACCGACACGGATTTTGACCATGGCAGCAGCGGCGGCACGGCGCTGGACCCGGAAGGGAATTATGTGGGGATTCCGACTTACATACGTTCGTACGCCGAGAATGTGGGGTACTTTTTAGATTTGCGCGAGGCGCGCGGCTGGCTGGATGAACAGGTAAAAAAAAGTGCGATGGGCGACCGTGAGGCAGAGGATTACCTGGAACGGGAATTGGCGCGTTTTAAAAAAGCGAATGATGAACTCAGCTACACACAAGACCATTATCCTTTTGTCCAGGTGAAACTGCCCACAGGATGGGAGTTTTCGGAGATCAATGAAGACAGCCTCTTTGCCAGCCAAAAAAACCTGAGCAACCCGGTGGGCTTCAGCGTGTATATTGCCCCCTACCAGTTCAAAGCGGATGACGGGTATATGAACAAACTGGAGGAAGAACTGGAACGGATCAAGGACACCTTTCCGGATTATAAAAAGGAAGAGGTGGTGTTCGCGGGGCAGAGCGCCTGGAAAGTGACATACACCAGTATGATGAACCGCAACACCACTTATTACATTCCTTATGGATATGCGATCGTGGGATTAAGTTATTCAATCGACCTGGATGAAGCGGATAAACAGGAAAAAGCCATCCAGCCGGTTCTGGACTCTTTTATCTTCGCCCAACTGCCGGTGGACGACCCGCTTCTGATGCCGACACTGCATTTTGATGAACCGCCTTTCGAGATCACCTCGGCCGGGGATTTCCGTCTGCAGAAAAACAATGATAAGCAAAGCAAAGACCTGCTGGCTGAAGGCGTGCAAAAAGATAATTTTGAAGGAAGTTTCGCGATCTATTACGACCAGATCTACAAGGACGAACGGCACCTGACGGCGAAAGAACGGCTGGATGACATTGTGAAAAATATGGGCGGCCG
>JAFGCR010000025.1 GCA_016932495.1 Candidatus Peregrinibacteria bacterium | reverse complement strand
GTGAACATTTTTCACCCGAATTATGTGACATCATTCGTACAAAAATAAATGAGTATGAAAAAGCCCCCGAAGGCTGGATGACGAATACTAGGTTGTCATCGGAATTAGAAGTAGATTTTAGAACTGTTAAGGTGAGAGCAGATACTTTTCGCGATACTCATCCAGAATGGTTTATGGATTATAAAGATGTAGTAGGAAAACTCCGAGAACACTATTCCCCGGAATTATGTGATATTCTCAAAAAAGAACTGGACAAATAATTTTTGTTTTTCTCGAAACATCCTCGAAACGCCTTTTTCGTAGGTGAGATTGTCGTAAGAATAGCAAACTTGCAATATGGTCGGGGTGACAGGACTTGAACCTGCGGCCTCGTCGTCCCGAACGACGCGCGCTAGCCAACTGCGCTACACCCCGGTGATTTAAAGTGGTCGGGGTGACAGGACTCGAACCTGCGACCTCACGCACCCCATGCGTACGCGCTAGCCAACTGCGCTACACCCCGATATTGACCTGACGATTAACTGTATAATAGACCGTCAAATGTCACTTGTCATTAGTTATAAATGGAGCCACCTGCCGGGATTGAACCGGCGACCTACGCGTTACGAGTGCGTCGCTCTACCAACTGAGCTAAGGTGGCGGAGAAATGTGAAAAATCAATCCGCTTAAATATAACATAGAAAATTTATAGTAAAAAACTTTGCCAATCAACCTAAAAATACCTATTCTTTTAACTGATGATACGAACTTACAGCCAAATCATCGGGAATCCGGTTTTACGGGAAGGGGATGGCGAGCCTGCGGCCCTGCTTCAGGACATCATCATTCATCCGGATACCGGGAAGATCGAAGGATTCTGGGTAAAATCCCTGATACTTCCCGTAAACAACGCCGTTATCCCGAGCGAATCGATTCTGGAATGGAAGAAGAATGTTTATATAAAAGATGAGCGGGAGATCGCTGAACCGGGAGATATCATCAAAATCACCGAGATCCTTTCACGCGATACTCTTTTTATGGGGAATCAGGTGAAAAATGAGGCAGGCCTATACCTGGGCCATGTTTTTGATTTGGATTTTGATACGGAAAAACTTTATTTACGGAATATGTATACCCAAAAAAGTTTTTTTATTTTTAAATATGACCAGCGCTTGTTTAATTACGATACGATTATCCAGGTGACCCCGGATTATATTGTAGTTCAGGAGCTGGAAAGCAAGAAAGAAAAGGTGAAAAATACCAGCATACTGAAAGACGAACAGCCGGTTATGGATGCTTAAAATTTACGTACCAAAAACCCTGCTTCACTAAAAGAAGCAGGGTTTTTAAGATTATATGTCAGACCGTTTTAGCCGAGGGCGCTGGAGACAAACGTGACAACCGTGTAAGACAGAAGGATGATTACGATACCGGCCACTGCGTACATGATGATCTTGCGGGCTTTGGTGACCTGTTCTTCGGCACCGCCAGCCGTTACCATCAAAATACCTGCGTAAATCAGGAAGCCAACAGCAATCAGGCCCAGTAGGCCAAGGAAATAGTTGATGATCGTGGTGATATTCTGCCCCAGGGTTCCCTGAGCGGCTACATTAGGGGCTGCACCCCCTTGAGGATTGTCAAAAAAAGCACCGCCTTGAGCCAGAGCATTGTTGACGAAGAAAGCCGTCATAGCAAAGGCGCCGGATGTTTTTTTAATTAAATTTTTCATTTTCTGTTTAGTTAATAATTATTTCAAAAAAAATTATATCAAATTTCTTTTAAGGTAGTCAATAAACTACAACACCTGAGAGAGAAAATTGATTGACATAAGAAGAATTAATTTTTTAATTTTTCTTATTCAAAAAATTCCACCCGAAAGTAGAATAGTTTGAATGGTGGGCAGAGAGAGATTCGAACTCCCGAAGGCTCACGCCACCTGGTTTACAGCCAGGCCCATTTGACCGCTCTGGTATCTGCCCTCCGTCAGAATTTGCTTCAACTTCCGTTTGCTCATTTTATTCGCAAACTGCCGTTTGTGCAAATTCTTCCTCCTGCCCCACAAAATACTGCTCGTCCCGCTTTGCGGGATTGTGCTCGCATTTTGCGGGGACCCCAGGTTTTTTTTCGAGGCCACAGAATATTAAAATTTTTAAAATAGAATTGCAATAAAAAAATAAATAATCAGTCCGAAGAATGGAAATCCGGCCAAAAAAATCGGGATCCCCGGAAAATGCGAGGCTTGGCCAGGGGTATTTTCCGGGGAAGGGGCCCCAAAGCGGGCGTAAGCTGAAAAAGCCTCCGAAGCAACGCGTAGGATGATTCGCAAGCTGGAGACCCGTTTTGGGGTGGTCGGGGAGACAGGACTCGAACCTGCGACTTCGTGCTCCCAAAGCACGCACTCTAGCCAACTGAGCTACTCCCCGGTGAACATTTGACACCTGACATGTGACATTTGACTTTGTATAAACTGTCAAATGTTAATTGTTGCATGTCAATTGTAATAAGTGGAGCCACCTGTCGGATTCGAACCGACGACCTACCGCTTACAAGGCGGTTGCTCTACCAGCTGAGCTAAGGTGGCGGGAAGATGCGAGAAATCCGTTTCGGACAGAGTAAGGCCCTGAGCTTGTCGATGGGCCGCAGCGAAGTGAGAACGGACTTTTGAAAATCTGCGGAGAAGATTTTTGAAAGTCCGAGGATTTCCCTTCTGAAAGATGCGGGTAACGCGGTGCGGGCGAAAAACCGCTCCTCAACCGAAACACTGCACCGCAAACAACAATGTATCCGAAAAATTCATCACAATCAATTCCATTTTTATTGTGGACTGATTAAATTAATTATGTTATAAATTCTTCGCTTATTGGTTTAAGTAAACCGTAGTAGTCGCCCCCGATGTACTTCGGGGGAGGAAAGTCCGAGCATCCAAGAGCAGGGTGGCCGCTAACCGCGCGCCGGTTCCCGAGTAATCGGGAGCAAGGGAAAGTGCCGCAGAAACCATACCTGCCCCGATGTAACGTCGGGGCTAAGGGTGAAACGTCCGTGATAATCAGCACGGTCCCCGATCGCGTAAGCGCAACGGGGTGGTAAACCCCACCTGATGCAAGGTTGTAATGGAAGGATGGATCAAGGAGGCGGCTCGTCGCCCCATCCTTACAACTGCTAGATCCCTCCTGAACTTGTTTCAGGATCTGGGACAAGATAGATGACTACTCCTCCTTAGCCCTTACGGGTTTTGGCAGGACAGAACTCGGCTTATGAGTTTATTTAAATCATATAGGTGTTTAGCTTAGTATTTGCTAAATGCCTAAACAGCTAAACAGCTCATGTTATGAAGAGGTCGGAAATCATTTTTGGGGCTTTACGTTTGCCGGTTGATTATTTTGCCATTATGGCGGCTTTTCTGCTGGCTTATTATCTGCGTCCGATCACCGATCTGATTCCAGGAGTTCAGTACACTTTCGGCTCTGAACTCCGTCCTCCTTTTGATGAATATCTGTGGCTTGCCGTAATCAGCGCCTTTTTTTTAGTGATCCTGTTCGCTTTCAATCATCTGTATTCACTGAAGATCACCCATCGGTTCAGCAAGGAGTTTTTTAAGATCACCTTTTTAGTCTCCGCCTGGCTGATGTTCATCATCGCTTACTACTTTTTGGTGGTGCATCAGTTGTTCTTCTCCCGCATTGCTCTGGCGCACATTTGGATTTTTGCCATCTTTCTTGTGTCTCTGGGGCGGATTCTTATCGTGGTCATCCAGTCTTTTCTGCTCCGCTTTGGAGTAGGACAGCGGCGTGTTCTTTTTATAGGGGCGAACGCTTTGGTGGACCGTTTTTATCAATCTATTAAAAAAGACCGTTATTATAAGGTAATCGGCGCGTTGGATGAAACGGTCTACTCCCGCAAAAAAGACCAGCTCAGGATCGTCGGCACGCTGGACCAGCTGAAGATGATTGTGAACAAGTACGGCGTGGAAGAGATCATCCAGGCAGTCCCGCAGCTGAAAGACCGGAAAGCCAGTGATTTGCATTCCTTCTGCCGGAGCCGTCAGATCAAATACAGTTTTATTCCGGATTTAGTGCGGCTTCAGCGCACCAATGTCGAGGTCCAGATGGTGGATGATATTCCGCTGGTCAGCCTGAAAGAGACCTCGCTGGACGGATGGGGACATGTGTACAAGCGCCTTTTTGATATTTTAGTGAGTCTGGTTTTGATCATCCTTTTTATTCCGCTGTGGATCATCCTTGCCATCTGGATCAAAGCGGGTTCTAAAGGGCCGGTTATCTATAAAAGCCGGCGGCAGCACCGGGACAGGCTTTTTAATGTTTATAAATTCCGTTCCATGGTAGCGGATGCAGATTTGAAAAAAGAGGACCTTTTAAACCACAATGAACGGAAAGGGCCTTTGTTTAAGATCAAACAGGATCCCCGTGTCACAAAAATGGGCCGGTTTTTAAGGAAGACCAGCCTGGACGAGCTCCCTCAGCTTTTTAATGTGCTGATCGGAAATATGAGCTTGGTGGGCCCGCGCCCGCATTTACCGGAAGAGATCGAGCAATACAAAAGCCATCATTACCAGGTGTTTGCCATCAAACCGGGGATGACCGGACTTGCCCAGATCAGCGGCCGCAGTAATCTGGACTTTGAAGAAGAGGTGAAGCTGGATGTGTATTACATCGAAAACTGGTCACTCTGGATGGATATCAAGCTGATTTTAAAAAGCATCGGCGTTGTCTTCCGTGCCGATGGCGCCTGATTATTTCAGATTTTGCATTTCAGATTTCAGATTCGATTTAACCACTTAAGAATGTCACATCTGATTCAGAAATGTGAAATCTGAAATGCAAAATGAATTAGCTGCTATGTTTAATCTCACTTCCGCTGGCATGCAGGGTGGACTTATTGCATTTGGCGCAATATTTTTTGTGCTCCAGTTTAGCAGTGGTCTTTTTATTGATCCGTGTCTTATAGTTCTGCATTTTGCATTCCTTGCAGATCAGATAGACATTCGTGTTTTTTCCTCTTGGCATGAGAGAGTGGATTAAGATAGAAGGTGGAGCCGTTACCCAGGATTGAACTGGGGACCTCACCCTTACCATGGGTGCGCTCTACCAACTGAGCTATAACGGCAGGCAGAAAATAAATTACAGACCTAACCCGGTAAAGTCAAGAAAAGTTTATTCTCTCCGGACGAGCGGACAGCAAAGTTAAACGAACTTTTCTGATTGTTTAACAAAAGCACCAATGTGCCATTCGCTCCATGATGCTGAGATCCTTTTTTTAAGGGGGAAGGGCCGGTTCGTTATAAACGAAGTAAAACCCATTCCCATAGATGTTATGACCGATTCAGCACACAAAGCTAAGCGAACACATTCGAGACTTTTGTTTTTGTTTTAGCATCATGACTAAGAGAGGATGCTTTGTTATTTTCATTGAACCAAAAATGTATACAACTTGCAAGAAACACAGCTTGACACTGAGCAGGCCGTATTTCATTGAACTAAAAAAGTACTCAAGCCATTTAGGTTGCAAGAAAAATCAGGGTGGTGGTGAACTCATAACCGAACTGAAGAAAAATGCCGAGAAACGAAAATCCCATCACACCAGCCAGCAGCCGGTCGAACACAATAAGAAGGATAAGATAGAACGGGCCTTGCGCCAGAAAGCGCTGATACCACTGTTCTTTGGATTTCGGCACAATAAGCCCGATTAGTTTGGAGCCGTCTAAAGGGGCAATGGGGAGGAGGTTAAAAAGGAACAGGATGATACTTAGACTGAAAGTCGCCCGCAATATGCCCATCAGCAGAGCAGGCATCGTTTCGACGTATTTGAACAGGATAGCGATAACAAACGCCGTGAGCAAATTACTAAGGGGGCCGGCAATGGCGATCAGGGCCGCGTCCCGGCGGGGATGTTTAAGATTATAATAGTTAAACGGTACCGGCTTGCCCCAGCCAAAATGCGCGATAAAGATCATGACCGTTCCCAAAGGGTCCAGATGGCGTAGCGGGTTTAAAGACATCCGTCCGGCCATCTTAGCGGTGGGATCGCCAAGCTTGTAGGCCATCCAGGCATGGGCCGCCTCATGTACAGAGATGCAGACAGCCAGGGCGATTAAAAGATAGAGAATATCCATAAGAACCTTGAAAACTTGAAAATTTGAAAACTATAAAATTATAATTGAACTTTTTAATATATTTTTCAAGTTTTCAAGTTTTCAAAATTAAGAAGTAAGATTGATTTGACAAGGGTATAGCTAAATGATAGTTTATGTGGGCTAATTTTTAAAGACAACTTATGGCACAAGTATGTGAAAAATGTGGGAAAGGTCCCCAGACCGGCCACAATGTCAGCCATTCCGTGCGCCGCACCAAGCGCCGGTTCCTGCCTAATCTGGTTGAAAAAAAGATCCTGGACTTTAAAACAGGAAAAACTAAGAAGATGAAAATCTGTGCCAAGTGTTTACGCACGACTTCAAAGGTTAAATAGTTTGCGTAACTGAACGATCAGTAAAATATGATGTAAATATCGTTTTGTTACATCGTTATATTGTCGTTTCGTTGTTCCGTTCATATGGAGAGATGGCTGAGTGGTCGAAAGCGCTCGCTTGGAGTGCGAGTATACTCGCAAGAGTATCCAGGGTTCGAATCCCTGTCTCTCCGCCACCCCAAAATGGACTTTAGCCTGTAAATCCTCCCCCACGTTGTTCCGGAGGCTTTTTCGGCTGCCGTCCATTTTGGGGCCCCGCCCCGAAAAATACCCCGCGCCTTCTTCCAGACCTCCTCGCATTTTTCGGGGAACCGGATTATCATGACGAACCCTGAAATACTTCTGTATATTCCGGAGGCTTTTTCGGCTGCCGTCCATTTATTTTATTAAGATGAAGCCTTAAGAGCCGATTTTTTCTTCAGTTTTATTTCCAGCCAGGAAACCGCGATAACGCTGGCCGTGAGGCTTCCCAGCACCATAGCAACAGCCACCGAAAGGTAAGAATAGCCGAGGATGAACACAAACAAATAGGCGAGGGGAATAGAAACGGCAAAAACGCGGATCAGGTTGATCATAAAACCGGGGAACCCATATCCCATACCCTGCATGATCCGGCTGATCGACATCGTTACCGCCATGAGCGGAAAAGTAAAAACATCAATTCTTAAATAGGCGCCGCCAAAAGAAAGCAGGGTGGGGTCTGAGGTAAAGATCCTTAATATAATATAGGGAAATCCAAAGAACACGAGTCCGACAAAAGACGTTGCAAGCACGCTGATCTTTATGGCAAACCAGCTGATGGATTTGATGAGATGATATTGTTTTGCGCCTTCAAAGATGCCCACAAGCGTCAGAAGCGCCATGGATAATCCGGCGACCGGAAGCACGGCAACGCTTTCAAGACGGCTGGCGAGCCCGAAAGAGGCCACATAATCCGTTCCGAAATGGGCCATAAACCGGTTGATGATCATAATATAGACGGACATAAGCAGCATGACCATACTGGCGGGGATGCCGACCGTTACAATATTTCTGATGATGAAAGGAGAAAAGTGATAGGAGCTCGTATGGATATGAAGATGAGAAACAGTTTTGATGTAGTAAATGGCGATCAGAAGCGCCATGGTAAAGGCAATGACGGTCGCGATTGCCGCCCCCTTAACGCCTAATCCGAAACCGAATATAAAAATAGGGTCAAGGATGATGTTGATTATCAGGGCGCTGATCTGGATTTTCATAGGGGTTTTAGTATCGCCCTGGGCGGAGAAGATGCTGTTTAAAATATAACCGGGAAGCATAAAAACGACCCCCATTAAGATGATCGACGTGTAATCCATCGCCAGTTTTAAAACATTTCCGCTAGCCCCCAGCAGCAAAAATAAAGGCTCTAAAACAAGATGGCCGAAGAAAACCAGCAGAAAAGACAGAATCAGGGAAATGAGCAATCCGTGCATCGCCGTGTTTTCAGCGGCGGTTTTATTGTTTTCGCCGAGATACCGTGATATCCGCGAACCCATGCCGGCAGCCATGCCCGCGTTGATGGCGATCAGGATGAAAAAGATCGGAAAGGAGAAAGTAAGCGCTGCAATCGATTCTGCCCCAAGCCGGCCCACGTAAGCAGTGTCCACAAGATTATAAAGGGTCTGCACGATCATCCCGACGATCACCGGACTGGCGAGGATGAATAAAGATTTTTTGGGATGCCGGATAAAGGCTGCCACGCGCTCTTTGAGCATGAAGGGTTTTATTAAGCTGATTCAACGTATCATATTTCCTGATTTTTTAGTAGAATAGGTTTAAAGTTAACTCCCTCCGGAATGTCTAAACTGTCAGCACACTTTCAAACCAGGACGCCGTCAGCGATCCGATTGGCTCAAATCGAGTTTTTGAAAAGGAACGATGGGGTGACGGCTATCAATACCGCTATCGGAAACGTATCGCTTCCCATGCATCCTGTTATGCAGGAGCGGATGTTTCATTTAAACGCGCCGGAAAGCCCTTTTAAAAATGGAGTGGTCAAGTACACCGAAACCGTCGGCACCAAAGAAGCCAGAGACGCTTTTCTGAACATCATAAAGGCAAGCGGGTTTGAAACAGGCGGGCTGCATGTCCAGATCACCGATGGCGGTTCCCAGGCCATGGAGCTGGTGGTGATCGGCTGCTGCGGCCCTGCGGGCACTGATAAAGAACCTTTACTCCTCATTGACGCTGCCTATACCAATTACAAATCCATGGCGGAGCGTTTGGGGCGGGGAATCGTATCGGTCACAAGGACTTTCGGGGAAAATGAAAAATTCACATTGCCGGATGAAAACGAGATCAGAAAAATCGTCCGGGAACATCGCCCGGGCGCTATGGTGGTCATCCCTTATGACAATCCCACCGGACATTTTTGCGATCATGAAACGATGGTCATGCTGGGGAGGATCTGCGCGGAAAATCAGTTATGGATGATCAGCGATGAGGCCTACCGTGAATTGCATTACACCGATCAGAAGACCTCCAGTGTCTGGGGGCTGACCGAAGCGGAGGTGCCGGGCATCACGGGGCGGCGTATCAGTATCGAATCCGCTTCTAAAGTCTGGAATGGCTGCGGTTTAAGGATCGGCGCCCTGGTTACCGATAATAAGGAATTTCATGAAAAGGCAGTCGCGGAAAATACCGCCAGCTTATGCCCCAATGCCATCGGCCAGTATATTTTTGGGGCCCTAGCCCATGAAAAAGCGGAAGCTCTGGGAAAATGGTTTCATGACCAAAGGGAATATTATAAAAAATTAATGGTCGAATTCACGGCAGAACTGAAAAAAAGACTGCAGGGAATCATGATCTCAAGCCCGGACGCATCCATTTATTCTGTGGTGGATGTGAGGAAAATAGCGAAACCCGGTTTTGACGCCAAAGATTTTGTCCTTTACTGCGCCCGGAAAGGAAACGTAGCTGTGAACGGAAAGCCGATGACCCTGCTGGTCTCACCCATGGATGGTTTTTACAATCCAAAGCCCGGTGAAGAAAATCCGGGGAAGA
The DNA here is from genome assembly GCA_016932495.1 of Candidatus Peregrinibacteria bacterium. Taxonomy (GTDB): domain Bacteria; phylum Patescibacteriota; class Gracilibacteria; order UM-FILTER-43-11; family UM-FILTER-43-11; genus JAFGCR01. Next base: position 47,792 of record JAFGCR010000025.1, on the reverse strand, counting down.
CGCAGATGCGTATTGCTTATGTAGTCCCGCCCGATGAGATGAAACTCGTTCCGGAACTGTTTGCCGATTTATTTAAAGAATATGAGGTAAACAGGAGGTAAGCCTGTCCGTTTTTGATTTGAGTTTTGGTGACGGTTTCATCATACTGTTCTTTGCAATTGGAAAGGAGCTCCGTAGATGCGTGATTTATCACGCATAAGAAGGAGCGACCCCAGAGCTGTAAAATTTTAAAACCAGGAAGGGTGGCCGAGTGGCTGAAGGCGCCGCTCTCGAAAAGCGGTATACCGTTATGCGGTATCAAGGGTTCGAATCCCTTCCCTTCCGCCATAAATTTTACTGTGAGAATGCAAGAATAACCCTTCTTCTCCGTCATTAAATAATTATGATTCAATTCAATAAAAATCTCTTCCTGGTACGTCATGGGGAAGTGGATTACAACCGGCAGGGGATTATAGCGGGCAGTACTGACCGGCCGCTGAATGAAACAGGGCGCCGGCAAGCTGAAGAAGCTGCTGAAAAAGTAAAAAATTTAGGTATCGATATTCTGATTACCAGTGATCTAAAGCGCGCAAAGGAGACAGCTGAGGCAATCGGCAAAAAAATCGGCTTGCCTGTTATGATTGAGCCTGCCTTCCGTGAGAGGAATTATGGAAGTATTGAAGGAAAATCCAAAAAGGATCTTAAAAAAATGTATCCTGAGTATATGAGCGAAAAAGGCACACTGATTCTGGAAAATGAATTTCCGGAGGCTGAACCGGTACATGATTTCTGCAAGCGGATTATTGAAGCGGTGGATAGCTTATTAAAAAAATACTCTGATAAAAATATATTATTGGTTACACATGCAGGCATATTCAGGGTGCTGTATGCTTATAAACACAATATTCCATATAATAAAGCCCGCGAAGTGTATAAACCCGAAGATACCAACTGCCTAATAGAAAATTATTAATGAAGATCATCCACAAGAACAAAAAGGCTTACTTTGATTACGAGATCCTGCAGAAGTTTACAGCAGGAATGGTGCTTACCGGCCCTGAGATCAAGTCCATCCGCGAGGGAAAAGTGAACCTGAAAGGTGCCTATGTCACTATCCAGCAGGGGGAGGCGTTTTTGAAGAATATGCATATTTCAAAATATTCTTATGCCCAACAGGCGGATTATGACCCCTTCCGTATCCGGAAGTTATTGCTCAATAAACGGGAAATCGAAAAAATCGCTAATCAGTTAAACACTCAGGGGGTGAGCGTAGTACCACTTGACATATTCATAGAAAAGAGTTATGCTAAATGCCTTATCGCCTTGGTCCGTGGCCGCAAGAAGGCGGACAAACGCCATGTGATCAGAGAACGGGAAGTGAAAAGGCAGCTCGACCGGGCCGTAAGGAAACGCGTTTAATTTTTTATCTTATGGGCGGACCGGAAGGGAAAAACGATGATTTAAGCATTCTTTTGATTTCTCCTCTGGAAGGGGATTTTTTCCCGACAGAAGTGACCAGTATAGAAAGCGTTATCCGTCTGGCGGCGCCGGTCACGGCCCGGATACGGGTTTTTAACCAAAATAATCTAGGTGAACTGGAGGTCGATAAGATATCGGAAAGTCACATTATCATCAGCGGATCTGACAAAAGTGTCCATGAGAGGATCCCTTATAAAGAAAAAATTGCGGATGTCATCAATATGGCACGGGAAAAAGGGAAAAGGCTTCTTGGCATCTGCTGGGGGCATCAGTTTATTGCGGAACGGTTAGGCGGAGAAGTATTTGTGGCACAGGAATATCCGGATATACCGCTTAGGCCCGAATTTGGCGTTGTCCCTTTAAAACTCACGCCGCAAGGGATGGAAGACCCGATTTTTAATCGTTTAAGAGCCGGAGGAAAAGAAGGCGAGGAAGAAGAGTCCATTTTTGATCCTGTTTTTTACATGACTCATATGGACCATGTGAAACAGCCGCCCTATAAATGCAAACGGGTGCAGGTGCTGGCGCAAACTGATCAGTACCCTAATCAGGTATTAAGGATCGATGATCATATTATCACTACCCAGATGCATCCTGAGCTCATCAAAATCCAGGTGATGCACTTCATCGACCATGCCAGGAAAGAGCTGATCAGGATCCTCGGAAAAGACAAGTTCAGAAATCAATTCCCTGACTGGGAAGAGGGGGCTAAAAAGTCGGTCATGGAAAGTTTCAGGGCAGCGGAACTGAACGGCATGCAGTTCATGCGGAATTTTTATTATGGGCCGGAAGTATTGGCCGACCAGCTCGTTCTGGATATTTTTTCTGAAACCGGTTCAGACGAAATGACGCCGGAAGCTTATAGAAGATTTGTCTTCGTGGAAGGGGAAGGGGCTGACGGAGAGGCAGAAGAAGAGACTGATGAAGAAGAATAGGGAATTAAAATTTGCATAAGAGCCTGTTAATGATTACAATAAGCTCTTATTTTTAAACAAAAACGTATGAAATCCACCGATGCCCTTCCTTTCAACGGAGACTCTTTACCCAAAAAGACTCCCCGTTTTAAAGAACATCCGAATTATCTGGAGTTAAGTTATGAAGAATTGCGGGAACGCAATTTAAAGATCAAGCATGGTGAGATCAAAGAAGAAGCGATAAAAGAAAAACTTAAGGAGGAAAAAAGGATTAAATCGGTCATTGTCTGTTTTTCGGATATGGAAGGCCGGTTCCATATGCTTGATTTCGCGCCGGGGCATGTGCTTGAGTCGGAAGATAATCTGACATTCGACGGTTCATCTATCAAAGGTTTTTCGGCTCAGAACAAATCTGATTTAAGGCTGAAAATCGACTGGAAAAGCTTCCGCTGGGTCCCGGCCGATGTGTTCGGGGCGGGCAAAGTCATCGTTTTTGCAAATGTGCACGATCAGGATGATTCTCCCTATCTTGGCGATTTCAGGTCTAATTTAAAATTGCTTCTGGATGAACTGAAGGGTGGACATGAACTGACGGTCAATGTGGCGCCGGAAGTGGAAGGATTTTTAGTTGAAGGAGAATACGCTGAACAGGATTTTGAAGAAGAAAAGGGATTTAAACCTGCTTCCAAAACCGGTTATTTCAGCTGTCTCCCGCAGGACAGATTAAGGCGTTTTATCGATTTAGTGGCGGAAGCGACATCCGCCATGGGTTTTGAAAATGAAAAAGACCATCCCGAAGTGGCGCCCGGCCAATTTGAACTCAGTTATAAATATGCGGACGCGCTTTACGCGGCGGATCAGATCCAGTTATACAAAATAGTGGCCCGTCAGATCGCTAATTTTATGGGCTGTACCGCCACTTTTTTGCCCAAGCCGATCAGAGGGATCAACGGAAGCGGTATGCATGTGAATTTATCGATGAGCAAAGAGGGGAAAAATATATTTTACGACGAGAAGGGGCAATTCCATTTATCCGAATTCGCCCATCGTTTCATTGACGGGGTTTTGTTTCACGCCAAGGCCACCAGCCTGATCGACGCGTCCAGCATCAACGCGTACCGCCGTTATGACCCAAAATTTGAAGCCCCCAACGCCATCAAAGTCTCCGATTCCGACCGGGGTGCCATGATCCGCGTTCCGCTTGGCAATGAAAAATCGGCCCGCATTGAAAAACGGACCGTTGCGCCGGATACTAACCCTTACCTGATGCTTTTTGCGACCATCCGGGCCGGGCTCAGTAGTGTTTTCGGGACACCCGAACAGCAGGCTGAATTCGCGAAGGCGCGAGAGGGAGAAATCGAAAAATTGCCGACGACTTTAAAAGAGGCGGTGGACCTTTTTGAACAAAGTGAATTTATAAAAGAAATACTGACCGGCCGAAACCGGGATAAATTTCTGGAACTTAAAAAGAGGACCCGGGACCGCTCCCCCAAAGATCTGGGGGATAACGTCCATAAGGTCGAAGTACGCGAACACCATGAGGTCGGCGACCAGTCCACCCCGCTTGATTTTTAACCATGACCACGGAAAGGGATTTTGATAATATAGGATTCAGTAAAAACAGAACCTATGGGCTTCATCCCCAAAAACATCGAGAAGACGATCGAGGAATTCAGCAAACTGCCCGGGATCGGCCAGAAATCCGCGGCCCGGCTGACATTTTACCTGCTGCGTAAAAAGAAACAGGATGTGGAACAGTTCGGCGACACGGTCCGCCAGTTAAAAGAAGGGCTTAACTACTGCCCGAATTGTCAGAACATGACGACGGAAGAGATGTGCGGGATCTGCCAGAATCCGGATCGTGATCCGTCGGTCGTGTGTGTGGTGGAAGAAATGCTCGACCTCATCGCCCTGGAAAAGGCCAACGATTTCAAAGGGCATTACCACGTGCTTCATGGGGTCATTTCGCCGGTGGACGGCGTGGGGCCGGATGAACTGAAGATCGCGGAGCTTACTGAACGGGTAAAAAAGGGTGGGATCAAAGAGGTCATATTAGCCCTCAATCCATCGCTGGAAGGGGAGGCGACCGCTGCCTATATCATCCGTTACCTGAAACCCTACGACCTTAAGATCACCCGCATCGCCCGCGGTATACCTGTCGGCGGTGATCTGGAATACGCGGACAGCCAAACACTTAAACGGGCTTTTGAAGGACGGATGGAATATTAATTAATCACTATTTTATGAAGAAAAAAACAATAATTATCTTATTAGTAATATTGACAGTCATATCGCTTGGCTTATGGCTTTTTGGCGCTTTATTGCTAATGGGAGGTGCTGTAGAATATCGTTGGCTCGCAGCTACAGGTTTCTATATGTTTTTTGCCATAATCATCGCAGGAATTTTATGGTTCTTACTTGGCAAAGATATAGGCAATTTTTTCAAAAAACAAAAGTAATAAATCCATCTATTGCGTTTACTGGGGGGAATCTCAAGGACGGCCGAAGGTATACATATGGAAAGGGTGCCGCTTACCGAAGGGAATTTTCTTAATCACAGATTCATAGAAATGCTTTCAGGCGATCTTGGATTGTCAGGTAATATGCCGTCTGATCTGGAGAGAGAGTTTATTAAGGAATTCCGCGCGTGGCTGGAAAAAATGCCGGATAAATGCTGGAGAAAGGCATGGGGAATAATTAAATTAGAAGAAGACGGCGGTATCGCGATTTATCCAGATAACTAATATTTTATGAAGAAAAAGACAAAAATAATTATTTTATTGGCATTATTAGCAAGTCATATCACTTGGCATGTGGGTATATGGAGGCATGAAAGCGTACGTAGGTCGTTGCGATGATATATGTTCCACATACACGGGAATAGGCGTTATTGCTTTTTGGGCAATCGTTATCGGGAGTATACTTTGGCTATTTATTGGAGAATTATTTAAGTTGATTAGTGATTTAACTGGCAAAAACAAAAAATAACCATGATAATCCTTTAACAGATTATAAATAGCTGATTCCTGAATCCCGACTCCTGATTCCTGTAAATTTAATATCCATCTTCACTCGGTATCGGAGGCGCGGTGGTGCCCATAAGGGTCACCAGACCTCTGGCATCGTATTTGCTGTAAATATGTTCGATCACATCATCGGCTCCCTCTTCCGCGTAACTGATGCGCCGGTACCAGCTGGCCTCAAAACCGGCGTGGGATCCGCTGATGACTTCTTTTTGTCCGGGCGCCAGCTTGTCTGTGTACTGCACTTTAGCGGCCGGTGCGGAACGGTAACTGTAATACCAGGGGCCGATCAGATCCACATGGCGGTCCATTTGGGTGCCGTAAATATTCGCGTAGGCCTTGTTGTCAATCATAGTGGTCTGGAAGAGGATGTGCTGCCCGGTATCATTGGTGAATTTGAGGTCAGGGTTGGGAATATAGATCGTAGCATCCAGCCCCTGAGGGTCGTAATACGTGACCGCATATGAATGATTTTTCCGTTCGTTGACGGGGAGGCCTGCAAATAAGATACTGCGGTAAAGCGTGGTGGAGACCTGGCAAAGGCCTCCTCCGTATTCCGGGATTGTCTGGTCTCCTTTAATCACCAGTTCGGGCAGATAACCGGTGTGTTCATTGACCGCGCCTAACCGCTTAATAACACTTGCCTGTTCATCCGGTTCAATAAGCCATCCGTTGTACCGGCTTAGCCCCACCCGTATATTATTGCGCCGGTTGGAAGGGGAGCCTGAATAATCCGTTTCACCGGTAGCGATCAGTTCAACAATGCCTTGATCGATCAGCTCCTGGCTTTGCACCGTCACGGTAGGCGGAATGACCTCGATCGGCAGACGGACATCTTCCTGTTTCTGGAGATAGGCTTCATTGATCAGGTGAGCTGTTTTTTTATAATCGATTTCCTGACCGCTGAAAGCGAATCCGTCGAAAATAATCTTACCCTCTTCGTCCAAAGCGATGGTCACATCCTGTTTTTCGCGGTGGATATCCGGGGTTACGTATTTCTCCAGATAGGCGGTCACCTCATCCGGATCGATGCGTTTGACGGTTTCATTGACCAGGTAAGGTGCCGTGCTTTCCGAAAGTTCATCAGGAAGATAGCGGGGGAGTCTGACAGGGAAGCCGTTCCAGACTGTTTTTGGATATTCTTTTACCCAGTCCAAACGGTTTAAATTGATTTTCCATATATTAAAATCGGTTTTTAAGCGGATGGAAGAAAAATCCTCCTGGGCAAAAAGTTCTCCGGGGGCAAGGAGTAGTAAGGTAAGGGCGGCAAGGAGGAAATATTTTGTTTTCAAAAAGAGTTTCTGGGATAAGATTATTTTTTCCGCGTGAGAAGCTTAACGACCAGCCGCTTAAAAAATCCCATGTCATTCTCTTTATTTTTCATAGCTTCTTTGCTCCTCAGGAAGATCTCCATGGATTTATCCTTAATGTATTTGCGGGTCTCAGCCCCCTTTTTGGGAGCCAGGGTCAGACCGAGGATCGAACCGATGGCTGAACCGACAATGACACCGGTTAAGATCCTGAACATTTTTTTGGCGACTCGTGGTTTTTTCATGTTGAGTAGTGAGAAACACGTTCCGGATGGAACGAAGACGACCCTGAGTAAAGCCGAAGGGGAGTCTGAAGTAAAATGAGGATAAATCTTTGAAAATCTGTGCAGAAGATTTTTGAAGTTCCCTATTGAACCAGTGTCGGGACGCTCATTGCGTAACGTGATTCTTTATAAAACATAGAACAAGGCTATTATACCCTCCTGATGACAAGCGGGCAATCAGTTGACCCACTTGATATCCGGGTATGTTTTCAAATGGCCCAGGATAGTCTGTTTTATTTTCTCAAGCCCTTCCTCAGATTTTGCCTCCATGGTGATGGAAAGGCGTGGGCTGGTGTTGCTGGCGCGGATACCGGCCCAGCCGCCGTCTCCGAAATCCATCCGGATACCATCTAATGTGGTGCAGGGATATTTATCGACAAAATAATCGGTTACTTTTTTAATGACCTTAAATTTGACGTCATCCGGGCATTCGGGTCTTATTTCCGGGAGGGCGTAGGTTTTGGGGAATGCTTCGAATAGGAGGGAAACCGGTTTTCCGGTGTCGCTGGCGATTTTAAGAAGGCGACAAGCGGTGACCAGCGCGTCATCATATGGATAATATTTTTCCGGCAGAAAAAAATGACCCGACTGCTCCCCCCCGATGATCGCCTTGTTCTGGTTCATGGCGTCTTCCACATACGAATGGCCTACTTTACACATCACCGGATTTCCGCCCCACTCTTTGACCAGGTCAAAAAGCGTCTGGGAATTGCTCACCGTGAATACCACGGCACGGCCGGGGTAGCGGGACAGTGCGTCTCTGGAAAGCAGCATCAGCGTTTTGTCCGCGTCAATAAAGTCGCCTTTTTCCGTCACCACGCCCAGCCGGTCGCCGTCCCCGTCAAACGCCAGACCGATGTCCGCCTTCTCATCCAGTACTTTTTGTTTCAGGGCTGTCAGATTGCCTTCTACGATCGGATCGGGCACATGATGAGGAAAGGTGCCGTCCAGTTCGGTATAAAGCTCCGCCACCTCATGCCCCAGCGACCTCAGCGCCAGAGGGTATAAGTTGCCGGCCACGCCATTGCCCGTATCCACCACTATTTTAAGAGAGCGAGGGTACCTAAAAAGCTCTTTCAGTTTATCGAGGTAGAATGCCAGAAAATCCTGTTCTTTCATACTGCCTGAGCCGGCCGGAAATTCCTCATCCCCCACAATGATCTGATAGATCTTCTGCAAGTCATCGCCAAATACGGCATGGGCGTTTCGGGTTATCAGTTTAAAGCCATTATATTCTTTTGGATTATGGCTGGCGGTCACGTTACACCCCGCGTCGAATTGGCCAAACGTGTTGACGAAGTATAGATAGGGGGAAGGGGACAGGCCGATATCAATCACCTGACAGCCGGATTCCGCCAGACCGCTGATAAATGCTTTTTTGAGTTCCTCGCCATGAGTACGGTTATCCTGGCCCACTACGACCCGCGGCCGCTCCATTCCCTTATTTTTAATCAGGTACGCGGCAAAACCACGGCCGATCAGGGTGGCTGTGTCGGCATTCAGTTCCTCCGGATAGATGCCGCGGATATCATAAGCGCGGAAGATATTCTGCTGGATCACTTTTTTGTTTTTAAAAGGCGGCCTTATTTTAACATAAGACTGACAATTCATATAGATAAAAAATAAAATATAAAAAATTATTCAAAAAATATGAAAAAATATAAAAATATGAAAAAATTTTAAAAAAATGGCTTGATTAAGGCATAAAAATAGATTACAGTTTTTACGAAAATCTGTAATCAAGTCAAATGTCAAATGTTAAAAGTCAAAGGTTAAAAGTAGCTTTGCTGTGCGGCGGTCCTTCGCTGGAGCGGGGGATATCCCTGAATTCGGCACGCTCGGTATGCGACCATTTGCAATCGGATGGGATCGAAGTTTTACCGATTTATTTCGACCACTTTAAAAACGTTTACCAGATCTCCCGCGCCCAGCTTTACAGCAACACACCATCGGATTTTGATTTTAAACTGCAATCCTCCGCCAAACCTCTGAATCCATCGGCTTTTGCCCGCTTTTTAAAAAACGTGGATCTGGCCTTTCCTGTGATGCATGGGGATTTTGGAGAAGACGGTCAGATCCAGAGCCTCCTTAAAAAAAATCATTGTCCCTATGCGGGATCACCGGCAGAAGCCTGCAAGCGCGCGTTCGATAAACACCGGGCCAATGAATTCATTAAAAAACACGGGTTTTACACGCTCCCATCTGTAGTCCTTAAAAGCCACCTTAAAAATCATAAAAAGGTCCTGGCTGATTTTTTTAAGGCGCATAAAATAAAACGCGCGGTGGTAAAGCCGGCAACGGGGGGTTCAAGTATTGGGGTTTATTCGGTTTCAACCGTGGATGAGGCGCTCAAAAAAGCCCATGAGCTTTTCAGTAAACGGGTGGACACGCGCGTGGTGGTGGAACCGTTCTGCGAAGGGACCGAATTCACCGTGATCATCCTGGAAAACCGCTTCGGCATGCCTGTGGCCATTCTGCCGACGGAGATCGAGATCAGTTATAAAGATCACCAGATTTTTGATTACCGCAAAAAATACCTGGCCACGCGGAATGTTACCTATCACTGCCCGCCCCGTTTTGATGACGACGTCGTGGAGCGTATCCAGATCCAGGCCGAACAGCTATATAAGCTTTTGGGTATGCGCGATTTCGCGCGGTTCGACGGTTGGCTAATGGCAGATGGAAATCTGTGGTTTTCCGATTTCAATCCCATCAGCGGGATGGAGCAGAACAGTTTCCTTTTCCAGCAGACCTCCCAGATCGGCATGAGCCACAAAGATCTTCTTCGTTTTATTGTTAAAAACGCCTGCCGCCGAAATAACATTTCTTTTCCACAATCGCCCCACAACGGCCCCACAACCGCCCCACAATCGAAAATAAACATCCTTTTCGGCGGCCGCACCGCTGAACGCCAGGTCTCGCTGATGAGCGGAACGAATGTATGGCTGAAACTCAGGAATTCCGGAAAATACGACCCTCGTCCTTATCTGCTGGACATGGACCACAACGTGTGGCGTCTGCCTTACAACTTTACTCTTAATCATACGGTTGAGGAGATCCAGGAAATGTGTAAAAAGGCGCCCCAGTCTGAAAAAAGACTCCATCGTCTGAAGACCCGCGTGCTCACTAAGCTCGGGGCAGAGCCTGGTGAAATCACCGAGGAACTATTTCTGCCGGAGAAGACGACGCTTCCGGAATTCATCCGCCATTCAGTTTTTGTCTTTATCGGTCTGCATGGCGGGATCGGTGAGGACGGCACGCTCCAGAAGATGCTCGAAAAAGCCAAAATTCCGTTCAACGGCTCCGGTTCACAGGCTTCTCACTTATGCATGGACAAATACGCGACGGGCGACGTGATTAAAAAGCTTGAAAAAGAGGGGATTTACACGGCTCCTAAAAAACGTGAGAGTATCCAGGTTTTCAAATCTTTTAAAACGATTGATTATAAACGGTACTGGAAAGAACTGACCTTTGAACTGGGCGGAAAATCCCTCATCGCCAAACCCCATGGAGACGGATGCAGCGCTGGCATTGCCCGCCTGTATTCCGCGGCGGATTTAGAGAAATATATGGCGTATGTTATGAAGGGGGCGGATATCATCCCTCATGGCACGTTAAAAAACCAGCACGGGATCATCGAGATGCCGGTGTGCGCTATGGCCCAGGTGATGTTTGAGCGGTTCATCATCACCGACAAGGTCCGCGTGATAGGCAATAAGCTCAAATGGCAGATAAAAAGCAACTGGATCGAGACGACCATGGGCGTGATCGAACAAAACGGCGTGATGAAAGCCATGAACCCCTCTCTTACAGTCGCTATTGGAAACATTCTGACGTTAGAAGAAAAATTCCAGGGTGGCACGGGCGTGAACATCACTCCGCCGCCCCCGGAATACGTAAAATCGGGCGCGGTTAAAAAAGCAAAACAGCGAATGGAGAAAGTGGCAAAAGTTTTGGGTGTACGCGGGTACGCCCGTATCGACGCCTTTATGCACATCAAAACCGGCGAACTCATCATCATCGAAGCCAATTCGACTCCCGGCCTGACCCCCTCCACCGTCATCTACCATCAGGCGCTGGCCGAACAGCCTCCGATGTACCCGATGGAGTTTCTGGAAAAGATTGTGGAAAACGCTATAAAACGCTGAGGTCACCGATTAACTGTTCGGCCAACTTGTCCAGGTCTTTAAAAGCGTCCGCAAAACGGAGCCGCTGTTCTTCTTCCTGCGCCGGATCCTGATCCTGAGTCAGCGTGTTTTCTATGTCAGCCCTAATGTCCGGAGAATTTAAATTGATCCCCATAGAAAGCGCTTTTTCTTTTGTCTGCGGGGAAAGTAAATCAGGAGGAGGATTTTTTCCTGACGCTTCGATAATCCGCACGATGTTATGAGGGAGGCCGAGCAGCCATTGCGGGGGAATGGGCATGCCGGAGGATTGATACTCAGCGATAAGATGTTTTCTGAGTACCTCTTTGGCGATCATAGCGTAATCCGGCCTCAGCGTTTTTAAAAGCAGTGTATAAGAACGGAATATCGCCAGATCATCATCAAAGTAGGCATTATTCCGATCGATCCATTCAATATACGCCTCTTCATCTTCTTCGCTATCCATGGGGTAAGCGATTCGGTCGGAGGGTGAATCGATTCCGTAAAAGATCAAAAATCTTAAAAAAGATATATTCGCGAAATTTAAAACGTGTGCGAAAAAAGGATATTGCCTTTTAAGTTCCTCCGGCGCGCCACCTGTATCATTTAAATAGCGAATGACGGCCTGATCGTCAAAGGCGGGCTGATCGGGATGGGAGCAGAAAAATTCTTTAAGGATTTCCAGTCTTTTCTGATTAATGACAGAGAGGGAAAATTTCTGATTTTCGTTAACCTTGTCACTCAGTTTTTCAGACATAAAAAAACTTAATGTTTAGTGAATAATTAAAACACAATAAAAACATTAAGTCAATCTAAGAAAGCACTCTTTTCGGACTGAGTAAATAAAGATAACTGGCGCTCAGAGAGCAGAGAATCGCCATGATCAGAAATATCGCGTTAAAACCGAACCGGCTCACAATAACACCGCCTGCCAGCGCACCGAAAGCCGCAGTGAAATAGTTCATGGATTCCCACGCGCCCCATTCCGTGCCGCCTTTCCCGTCAACCAGGTGGAGGGAATAGAGTTTATCGAAAGCAGGGGAGTAAATAGCTTCCCCGAAACCGATAAGAATCTGGACAGCAAAGAGGAACAAGACCGAATCCACAAACAGATAGAGCAGAAAACCCAGGCCGATGAGCGAATAGCCCAGCACCATCACCCATTCACTGTGCCGGATCTCATCCGACAGCCTCCCGAAGACCAGGCTGACTAAGCCGGCCGACAGGGCAAACAGCCCCCCGGCAATACTCGCGTCCAGTAAATCCCCGCCCACCTGCTCCACAAACAGGGCGTAAATGGGGCCCAGCATGGCGCCGGCGATCAGAATAAGGCCATTGGTCGCCAGCAGGATCTTAAGCGCTTTGTTGAAAGTCTGTTTCTTCACAATAGTTCAAAAATACAATCCTATTATTATAGCATATTTTTCTAATTTTAAGAAGAGTCTTTTGAGGTTTTGGTGGTCCCGGGCGTCTCCTTTTGAAGAAGACGCCCGGGGGTTGGAGGTGGTTGTTCTAGCAGCCGCCATGCGCATGGCATGAAGGCATGCTTTTCAGGCAGTTGTCCCGCTCCTTGCCTACCGGAAGCTCGAGGCAATGGTTCGGATCCTCCTCGCAGGTCCACTCATAGCTGCCCAGCAGAAGCTTGAGCTTGCGCTTGTAGGGTGGGAAATAGGCTTCTGAGATCTCATTGGCAAGGAAGTTCCACGTTCTCTGTTCCCGAAACACGTGATGCCGAACGAACTTCGTCGGTTCTGAAAGGACGTGATAAGGCACCCTTAGGCACTTGGCCGGTTTGGTAAGGCAGGACTCAGCGGACCCCTCGCACTTGGACTTGGCCGGGCAGACGTACTGGTCGAAGGGGACACAGTCGTCAACTTCAGGCCATTGGGTGACCATGATGAAGCGAACTCCATTCAGGTCGGTTGCCCAGAGGTACTCGTCCTTCGGCATGGGGGTGAGCTTGACGATGGGCTTGCCGGCCTCGAAGTCGGAGACCATGTCGTCGACACTTGCCATCGTGGCTCCTGAAAGGGCCAACAGAAAGAGAATGGTGATCAGGACTTTTCGTGCCATGATGAAACCTCCATTTCATGGCTGCCTGTAAAGGAACAACGGCCTGTTATTATACTTAAAAAGATTACTTTGTCAACAAAAGGTTATTTTTCTTCTTTCCCGTTAATGAATACTTTCACCACCCGCTGCACCTGCACTTTCATCGGTTCCCCTTTAATATTGTAATCGTAGGTAGAAAGGTCCTGGTTTTTATTTACTTCCGCCATCAGTTTGCGCAGTTCCGCGTTCTTGTCTTTGATCTTATTTTTATAGTCGAGTTCATCGTTGTGGGCGTTTTCATAATCCGTGTCTTCCAGAAATTCATCTTCGATGTTCTTTTTTTCCTCCTCCATCTGGTCACCCAAATCTTTTTTGGCGCGTTTCAGCTGAGTCAACCGGTCGGAGGTGACTTTATAGCCCCTTAAAATGGCTCGGGCGTCCTGAAGTTTTTCCTTAAGCTCCACTAACTCCAGGAGCAGGTTCTCGATCTGGTGGGGTTTTGGGTCGGGCATATTTGTTTGGGTTTAAAAAATAAGCCAACTCAGATTAATGATTAATCAATGGTTTGGCAACACGAGTTGATGACGTCTATTGATTTTTGTATTGATTTTTTTTAAAAACAAAACATAATCAAATAAGTAAAATTAAAATTAAAAATTATGGACACAAAAAAATCATCTAAAGGCTTCTGGTATTTTTGGGCCCGCGTGGACCACTGGATCCATGAGGGTTTTTCCAATGAGCAGTCTACGGCTTACAGGATCATCAACGATATCATCGTCATCCTGATCTTCTTCTCTATCGGTTCCATTGTGGCGGCTTCGATGGAAGAGTTTTATGCTAAACACCAGACTTTTTTCGACACGTCAGAAATGATCGTGGTGGTCATTTTCACCATTGAGTACATCGCTAATATCTACGTGGCGCCCAAGAAGACAAAATATATTTTCGGGCCATGGGGGATCATAGATATCCTGGCCATCGCGCCTTCTTACCTCAATATCATCGACCTGCGCGCCATCAAAGTCTTCCGGGTCCTCAGGGTCCTCCGCTTCCTGCGCCTGATGAGGATGCTCCGCCTCCTGAAACTGGCCAAACATGTGACAAAAGGCCATAAACATGAAGAAAAGACGAATAAATTCGATACGCTTAAAATGGACCTGCAGATCTACTTTATCGCCATGTTTTCGGTGGTCGTGATCTTCAGCACGCTCATGTACTACGCGGAAAGGGGGATTGAAGGGACGGCTTTCACGTCTATTCCTCAGGCGATGTGGTGGTGCGTCGTCACGATCACAACGGTAGGATACGGGGATATGTATCCGGTCGGCTTTTTGGGGCGGGTCGTGGCCGTGTTTACCATGTTTTCAGGTTTGGCGCTTTTCGGTTTGCTGATGAATGTCATCGGCAAGTACATGATGACTTCCCTCTTCGGTTCGGAGGTGGGGGCGGAAGTAGATATCCGGGAACTGGAAGAAGGCGTGACAAGGACTAAAAAGAAGATTTAAAATCCCGATTGATTTTTCTGGAAAAAAGATAATAATTGAGCCAATTTAATATTTTATTTCACCCTATGAGCGACGATTGCAAATGCGGGTGCGACTGCCCTTTCTGCGAAGGGTGCGGTTACCCGGAATGTGAATGCAGGTGTGACCTGGATTATCCGGACGGAGAAAAGGGGAAAGACGACGGTTTTAAAACAGGACCGGAAGAAAAAGATGACTCAGACTGGTGAACGCTTAACCCTTTAACATGAAATCAACCGAAAACGCTGTTCTCCAGGGGAAAACGATCCTTCTGGTCAACACCGGAAACATAAAAAAACGATTTGTGCTCCAGAAACTGAAAAAACTGGGGCTTCAGGTCATCGCTTTAAATAAAGAAAAAAACTGGGCACAGCCTTATGTGGACCAATGGATTCTGGCCAATACAGAAGACCATCAGGAGTCTCTTTCAGCTGTAGGACATTTTTTAAAGACCAATCCTCATATCAAAATAGAGGGTGTCATCACCTTCTGGGAAGATGATGTGATTCTGACCTCAAAGATTTCCGATAAATTCCGCTGGATCGGTATTCCGTACGAGATCACGAAAAATGTGCGGAATAAATATAAATTCCGTGATTTCTGCCGTGAGAACAACATTGCTTCACCTCAGTATCGCCTGCTTAAAAACGGGGAGGATCTGGATTTTGTGCGGAACGAATTTTCATTTCCGGTCGTTTTAAAACCCGCTTATGGATCCAGCAGCGCTTACGTGGTGAAAGTGGAGGAGAGGGATGAGCTTGAAAACGCGTTCCATTACATCAGGAATAATCTGAGCGCCCAGATCGAGTCCGCGCTTCATGAGGGGTCTGATATTATCGCGGAAGAGTACATCGAAGGGGACGAAGTGGATATTGATATCCTCCTGCAGAACGGGAAGGTAAAATTTTATTCCATTACCGATAACTTTAAGACCCGTGAACCGTTTTTTGTGGAAGCGGGGGAGTCGATCCCTTCCAGTCTGCCCATTGCCCGCCAGGAGGAATTATTCGCGCTGGCGGAAGAGACTCTGGAAAAACTGAATGTCCAGAACGGCTGTATCCATTTTGAAGCCAAATCCGCCAAAAACGGGGCAGTGCCCATCGAAGTGAACCTGCGCATGGGAGGCGATGAAGTCTATTCAGTGGTCAAAGGGGTGTGGGGAGTGGATTTGATCGAGAATGCCGTCAAAATCGCCCTTGGGCTTTATATTCCCAAAATCAGAAAACCCGCCCAGCCGAAAAAATATATCATCGGCCAGTATTTTCTTTCAGAGCATTCGGGAATTGTCAGCAAACTGGACGCGGACGGCGATCTCAAGCGCCAGAAATATATCGAAGAACTCCAGATCCATAAAAAAATAGGTGATCCCATACTGGTCCCGCCGGAAGGCTTTGAATATTTCGGATGGGTGACCGTATCCGGGGAGACGATGATGGATGCGCAGAACAACATGAACACGGTGATGAAAGATGTTTGTTTCGAGGTATCCCGTTTTCACCCGGCCTCATCCATCGGAAAGACCGTTCGCAAAAATCATTTTTCAGCCGCCTCCATCAATAAAAATATTCTGATCCGGAGCGCCAAAATCGAGAAAATCCGGAAGCTTTCCCTGAGAAATCAGCGGAATCTTCATATCGGCATCGCCTGCAATGAATACACTGAAGGGGAGGGCGGATCAGTGGAAAGTGAACTGACGACCGTGGGTAAAAATATCGAAGAAGCGCTTGCCGAGAGAGGGTATAAAGTCACGTTTTTTGATTTTAATAAAATGCCGGATGTGTTCGAGGAACTCCGCCGGAGCAACGTGGATTTTATTTTCAATGTATGTGAACGGATCAATAACACCAGCTTACTGGAACCTCATGCCGCCGCGATTTTCGATATTTTACAGATTCCCTACAGCGGCTCAAGCCCTTTTACACTGGCACTTTGCATCGATAAGATCCGTGTTAAAAAGATCTTCGCTTACCACGGCATCCCCACTCCTAAATGGGATTACGCCTACACCATGGATGATGATCTGAACGATGCCCTGAAATACCCCATTATCGTAAAACCAGCCAATACCGACAATTCGATCGGCATCACGAATGAATCGGTGGTAACGGATAAAAAAGGACTTTTAAGACAGATGGAAAAGATCATCATCGGCCTAGGCAGTCCGGCCTTACTGGAAGAATTTATCGAAGGGGATGAATACGATGTGTCGATTTTGGGGAATGAAGAGGATCTGCTGGTTTTACCGCTTTCCCGGTCGATTTTTTCCGCGATGCCGGAAGGTTACTGGCATATTTACCCTTTTGATTCAAAATGGACTCCTGACCCCGTTTATAAAAAAATCATCGTCCAGAAGCCCCCGAAAGGGATCAGTAAAAGGCTCGCCTCTCTTATTACCGAAATCTCTATCGATACCTATAACATCCTCGGCTGCCACGATTACGGGCGGGTGGAAATAAGAGTGGATAAAAACAGCAATCCGCATGTCTTGGAACTGAACCCTAATCCTTCCATCAACATCGGCGACTGCCTGCCGACAGTGGCTAAATTGGTGAATATGGATTACGGGGATTTTCTGGAAGAGATCATCCGTTCAGCCATCGAACGCTACAAAAACCGCCCGCCTTACTACCACCTGCAGACGAATATTATTTAGGGAATTGATTTTTGCGGAGTTCCTTACGGGAGCTTATTCAAGAAGGAATTTATCTGAAATACTGATTAAAAAAGTGATTTTGTGATACAATTTTCCTGAAATAAAAATAAAAATATGAGATTATTCAAACGTTCTCCAAAATATACCTGGCTGATCGCTTTATTAGTCATTCTTTTTCTGATCGGCTCTGTTACTCATAAGTACCTGCAGAATTATGCTGAGAAACAGGAATCCATGAGAATCGCTTACGAGGATTTGATCTTTATGGATGAGGCGGTATTGAGTAAAAACTGCGGGCTTTTTAAGCGGGAACGGTTCTGCCCGGAATATTGCCTATGGGATTCCGGAAACAAAAACCAACATTGCGGTATCGACCTGGAAGCTTTCAGCGCGGCCAGGGAAAGCTATGAGGATTACCTGAGTTATCTGCTGAAGAAGGGCAGTGTGTCAATAAAAGAGATCGCTGAAAACGAAACGCCTGAACAGTTAAACATCATCGTCGGTAAAAATCCTGAAAACTTAAAATACATAAACGACGAAAGCACGCTGATCGAAATCATCAAAAATAATCCAGCCGACATCCGTTACGTAAAAAATCCCTCAGAGACACTTCAGCTGGTAGCGGTGAAGGCAAACGGCTGCGTAGTGGAATACATTAAAAATCCGGGGAAGACGATTCTGGGAGAGGCAGTGAAAAACTGCCCCACAGCGCTGAATTTTTTAAAAGATCTGCCGGATGACATTGTAAAACTGGCCCTTGAATCCTATCCGGAGGGAATAACATACCTGGAAGATCCCGATGAAGAACTGATGTCACTGACGCAGAAGCATGGCTATTTCCCTGACGAATATAGAGAGCTGGATCAGGAAAATATAGAACGGTTCAGGGAACTGATGAAAAAACTGGCACCCACGCTGACGGAAGATCAAATCCACCGAGTTCAACAGGGTAATTTCCGCAGCCCGACACCCAGCATGCCCGAAGATCCTAACGAAGAAGAAGTGAGAATGGCGGTCAAAAGAGATATCGGCGGAATCAGCCGGGCGAAAGAGTTTTTTCCGGACCTGGAGCAGGAAAAAGAGCATCTTTTAAAGGTCATCAATGAGCCGGAAGCGGCACTGGCTGAACTGGAAAAGCCATATGACGAAATAAAACTGCTGGAGCTGATATTCATCAATCCTTACCTGATTAAATACCTCGATCAGCCCTCAGAAGACCTGCAGGTTTTCGCAGTATTCATTGAGCCGAATGTTTATCAGTATATTAAAAATCCTGCGAGGCGAATCGCTATGTATAACGACCTGGTCTGGAACTGTGACCGCGACTATCCCGGCATCGCGGACCTTCCCGACGACAATGAATGGGTGGATGCCATCATTGATTTCAGTCCAAATATGCCCAAAGAAGAGGCAGTCAAAATCCTAAAAGACAACGGGATACACATTACCGACACAGGCATGTATGAATATGAAAACGATATAAAACAGATTTATGCCTCGGTACAGAAAAACAAGGCCGACTACCTGCTGTGTAAACTGACCAGCCAGTCCTTGCAGGTACGGTATTTACATCCCATTTTCTGATGAAAATAGTCAAAAATCCATTCATCACCATCCTTTGTTTCGTGGCCGGCTTCCTGCTGGTCAGCTGCGCTATGCAATCACCACTGAAAAACTCAAAATATCCAAAACACAAAACGGAAGAAACAGAACCTGAAAAACCAGTCGAATCATCGTCAGTGTTTTATGAGGAAAAGGAGGAACAGCAGCCCGAAGAAGAGAAGCCGGCTGAACAGCCGGACGATCCGGAAAATACAATACCTTATCAGCCGGATCAAGAGGAGTGGCCCGCTTCATTAGGTGTGGAGGAGCGCATCGCGAAACTGAATATCAGACACACAAAAACCCTTGAATTATTCAATTCCACACGATTTAAGACTGAAGGCGGTAAGGTGACCTACGCGGAATATGAAGTGAAAGGCGCAGACCTGAAAAGCTTCACACCGCTGACTTCGGATTATGCCAAAGATAAAAACGCGGTCTATTTCAGAAATGCGGTGATTAAAAACGCGGATCCGGCGACCTTTGAAGTGATTGGCTTTAATTACGGGAAAGATGCGGAAAACATTTTTTATGAAAACTATGAGATCAACATGGAATCTCAGGACAATGATGTAAAGCCGGATTACGAAAGCTTTGAGGTACTTGGTGAAGATTATGCCAGAGATAAGGACAATCTTTACTGCTGGGGAGAAATACAGAGGAAAGAGGCAGGGTCTGTGGGGGTTTTTTTCGACAATGCTCCGAAAGGAAAAGTAGAAGAAGGTAACCGATCATGGGCCGTCCCCTGTGATTTTACAAACCACCACCTTAAAACCAATGAATATGCAGAATATGATGAGGTAAAAATAAAAGGAGTAAATGTGAACACGTTTGTAAGGCTCGGCAATCTGTACGCGGCAGATAGGAGCCGGATCTACTGTGATTTTTATGAACTTAGGGGAGCGGATTACGCCTCTTTCCACTCACCGATCATGGAGGATAACCGGTTCCAGCCCCAGCGATATGCCATCGATAAAAACCATGCCTATTACTTCTGTCATCCGCTTGAAGACGTGGATCTGAATACTTTTGAAATAATGCCCTCCCGTAATCCGGGGGATCCGGAATATTCGAAAGATAAAAACAATGTCTATTTCAGGGAATTTAAAATGCCGGATGTCGACCTGACAACCTTCGAAATACTGGAAGGAGATTACGCGAAAGACAGAAACAAGGTCTATTACCGCGAGAACGTTCTGGTGGGAGCCGATCTTGAAACGTTCACTTCTGAGCACGGCACAGCCAAAGATAAATACTCCAGATTCCAGCAGGGGGCCAGAAAAGAGGGTGAGAATCCGGAAGTCGAAGACCTGGGTGGCGGGTATAAAAAATATAAAGGAGAACTCTATTTTAATAACCGAAAGATCGAAGGGGTGGATTTAGACTCCTTTTATTACGTTGAAGACGACCGCTGGATGGCGTTTGATAAAAATCATTTTTATTACGGCGGGTTGCCCGTTGAAGGAATCGACAAAGAGACGATGGAACATATTGAATACGGCTTTTTCACCGATAAAGACCATGTCTTTTATATCACCTGGGGTGAAGTGAATATCGTCGAGAAAGCAGACCCGGAAACCTTTCAGGTGATCAATTACCATGAAAGCCGGGACAAAGACCATTGCTATTATGATGGAATTATGATTGAGGATAATACTGCTGAAGATAAACCACCAGTCACTTGGTTTTAAATAAAAACAGCCTGCCATACCTTCGGTGAGCAGAACATTTTTTGTGGAGCGGGTAACGGGAATCGAACCCGTATCTTCAGCTTGGAAGGCTGACATAATAGCCATTATACTATACCCGCAGGCCTTGATGATTTTAATTAAATTTTAACGCTTATTCAAGGCAAACTCGAGAAAACTAAATCGATGATTGGATGTTATAATAATCCATTAAAAACTCCGTGATCTTTTTGAAGGTGGGGGCGGCGGTAGTAGCTCCCCAAGTGCTTTCGGCTCCGTAACGCGGACGGTCGAATTTGACGAGCATCACGAATTTGGGCTCCAGGGCCGGAGCGTAGCCGGCAAATGACGTGACGGTGGAACCGTCACCGGTTTCATATTTGCCGTCATCTCCCGCGATCTGCGAGGTGCCGGTCTTTCCGGCAATAACGTAGCCAGGAATAGCGGCGGGTTTCGCTACACCGACATTGACCGAATTTACCAGCATAGAAGTAATGATGCTGGAGGTCTCCTCTGAGATCACGCGTTTGATGACCTGGGGTTCCGTTTTTTCCACGCCGTTTTCATGGATGATACTGTCGACAATATAAGGTTCCAGCAGTTTACCGCCGTTGGCAAGCGAAGCCCAGGCCGTTAAAAGCTGAAGCGGGGTCACCACAATACCCTGGCCGAAAGCGGTGGTTAAAAGCTGAGCCTTGGACCATCGTTTGTAATAATCCACATTCCCTTTTGTTTCGCCTTCCAGGCGGATATTGGTGTAATCGCCAAAACCGAAGTCTGTCAGATACTGGTACATCAGTTTTTTACCGAGCTTTTTGGCCACAAAGCCCATCCCCGTGTTCATGGAATAGGCCAGCACTTCCGACATGGACGTCTTGCCCCGGTATTTCCCGTCCGCGTTTTTGATTTCGAAGTCATCGATCTCAAGCGGGCCGTCATCTATAAAAGTCGTCTGGGGCTCCACTTCTTTGGCATCGAGTGCCATGGCCATAACCACCGGCTTAAAAACCGAACCGGGCTCATAGTATTCGGACACCACTTTGTTTTTAAAGACGGCGGGGCCAAACTTGTTTTCGTAGATGTATTTCTGGATCTCTTCATTAAAAAGGTCTTCATCCGTGACCGGCACGTATCTGTTTTTTTCATTCAGCTTGAAAACAGGGACGGTCTTTTCCACCAGCTCATCTTTTTCCAGGGCGCGCAGCACAAAAACATCCGTGTACTCATTGGGGTCGAACGTCGGGTAATTGGCCATGGCGATAATAGCGCCGGAAAAAGGGTCCATAATGATCACCTGTCCGCTGTCCGCTTTGTAGCGCTCGACCGCTTCGGCCAGGATTTCCTCCACTTTTTTCTGGATGATGCGGTCGATGGTCAGGATCACGGTCTCGCCATCCACCGCATTGACGATCTGGCTGTCTCCCACAGTGATCTGGCGGCCCAGAGGATCTTTCTCAGCATAAATGGTCCCTTTCTGACCTTCCAGCTCGGTATTGAAATATCCCTCGATCCCATACTGGCCGATCGTGTCACGGTTTAAAAAGCCGGTCACATGAGCCGCTAAACTGTTTTCCGGATAAAAACGCCAGTGCTCAGGGATTAAAACCACGCCTTTTAAATCCAGTTCTTTGATTTTGCGGGAGATCTCGGGCTCCAGCTGGTTTTTAAGGAAGACGTAACGGACCTTCCGGCGTGAAAGTTTTGTTTCAATGTCTCCGGGCAGTTCTTTTAAATGGCTTGCCAGGACTCTGGAAACATCTTTCAGGCGGCTTTCGGGGATCAGAGTGGGATCTCCGTAGATCATGAACCGCTTGGTATCCACAAAGATGCCCGGCAGGTTTTCATTCACCACATCCGCCATGAGGTTTTGGTCCACATCACGCTTCAGGACCACAAAGTCCACCTCGGATTTGGAAATTTTCCGCAGGATCTGGGCCGCGACTTCATCCACCATCTTTGAATAAGTTTTAAATTCAATGTCCTCCGGAGGCATTTCCACTTGTTTAGAGTCATCGATCGTCCACAGGGTTTCAACCGGGACAAAGGATCCCAGATCCGGCACTTCTTTGATCTCATACGCGCATTCATCCGGCACGCCCAAACAGGTTTCATATTCTTTGCGGGTGAATAAAAGCGGGGCGAGCGTTTTGGCGGTTCCCACTTTATCTTCCGTGACCATCGGATCGACATAAACCAGATCCAGGGTGGTATTAGTAGCCAGTTTACTCAGTTCGCCGGAATGCGTGTCGCGTACCAAGATCTCTCCGCGCTTGGCCTGCAGGGTGATCGAGCCGAAATGCTGATTGCGGGCGATTTCGCCATATTCATCATGCCGTATTACCTGTAATTGAAAAAGACGGCCGATGATGACCATAAAGAGGACTGAAGCAAACACGGCTAGCAGAAGGATGCGGCCGGTCTGGCTGGAGTTTTCGTTGGTGTGCTGGCGGTAAACCGTACCTCGTTTCATATTTTATTTTTTTAGCAAGAGGTATTTTAGCATAATTTAAAAACTTAGGAACTTGTAAAGAGCCCTTCGCTCTCATACTCCCTTGTAAATAGAGGGAAAATTTGGTATAATATGATAGAGAAATTCATTGAAGATTAAAAATTGAAACGCTTCGCCATTGAAAATTAATCTTCAATCTTCAATTTTCAATCTTCAATAAAAAAATATGAAACTGCGAATCGGTGTGATGGGATCGGCCCAGGGGCCCACCATTGAAAATCAGGAAAATATTAAAAATGCCATCATTTTAGGGGACGCTATTGCTAAAGCTGACTGCATCCTGGTCAACGGAGCCTGTCCGGGCCTGCCGGATGAAGCGGCGTACGGCGCGCACAAAGCAGGGGGGGTCGTGATGGGCGTTTCACCCGCTTTCAGCGAGAAAGAACACATCAAAAAATATAAATCCCCCAAGGAATATTATGACATTATCCTTTATACCGGTTTAGGGCTGATGGAACGCGATATCATCAATATCAGAAGCAGTGACGCCATCGTCCTTCTGGGTGGGGGAATCGGGACGATGAATGAATTTACTGTGGCTTATGATGAAGGGAAGGTGATAGGAGTGCTGGAGGGAAGCGGCGGCGTTTCAGATCATATTGAAGATATTCTGAAGATCTGCCACCGGGAAATGAACGCAACCATCGTATTTGACAAAGATCCCAGAAAATTGCTCGAAAAAGTGCTGGAAGCCATTAAAAAACAGCCCCAGCCCATAAGTGAAGATGAGAGGGTGACTAAGGGGGGAGAAAAGAACTAAATATTTCAGGTTTCTTATCCTGGATCTCAGATTTGAATCAGAAATCAGAAATCCGGGATCAGAAATGTTTTTTTGTCTTGCTATTAACTAGGTGTTCTGATAATATTTTTCCGCCGCTTTTTAACGGTATATTTAATTCTTACTACCATGAGGACTTTAAAGCAGTATTTTAAAGACAGCATTCAGGAATTCAACAATGTCACCTGGCCCACGCGCAAACAGGCCGTCCGTATTTCCACCATCGTATTCGTTTTTATGATCGTCAGTGCGATTGTATTGGGGATTGTGGATCGTCTGCTCGCCAGCGGTTACCAAGTCCTTTTATCATTATCCTAATTTAATCGTCTATGGCTAAACAGGCTAAAGGAACCGGCCGAAACTGGTATGTCCTCCATACTTATTCTGGCTACGAAGACGCGGTTGAAAAAGCATTACGTCAGCGCATTGATGCCTTTAATATGCAGGAATATATTTTCGACGTGAAGGTTCCTAAAGAAACGCAGATTGTGATCAAACGCGGCGAACCGACTCAGGAAAAAAAGCGTATTTTCCCTGGTTATGTTCTGGTAGACATGATCGTGACGGATTATTCCTGGTATGTGGTCCGTAACACACCCAATGTCACTGGGTTCGTGGGGTCGGGAAATATCCCGGTGCCCGTCACACCCGAGGAATATGGGGTCATCGAAAAGCGTACCGGCGTGGAACAGCCCAAATTCAAGATCGACTTCAGAGTCGGGGAGCACGTGGGGATCATCAGCGGACCTTTTGCCAATTACGACGGGATCATCGATAAGATCGACCCGGAAAAAGGGAAGGTGAAAGTACTGGTCTCCATCTTCGACCGTGAGACGCCTGTGGAACTTGATTTTACGCAGGTCAAGAAGAAATAATCCGAATAGACTTCGAATGGAAATCGAATAGACGTCGAATAGACCGGTCAATGCGAAGTCCATCCGAAGTCAATACGATGTTTATACGAAAATTATGAAAAAATTCCCCCTGTTCATTATAATCGTCATTGCCCTCTCTGCCTTTGCCGCGGCTGATTATTACCTTAATGATCTGGACGGCCGGGTGCTGCTGGACCTGAAAGATCAGGTGACGGAAGTCACAGCCGCCCCTGAACCGCCTGAGCCGCCGGCTATTGTCTCCCAGTTTATGATCGATCAGGAACTGGAAGGTTACCAGGTAACAAGTCAGCTACAGACACATCAGATCTTTGAAAAAATCGATCTCAGCAATATCAATAACATCACGATCACCCGGAATGAACTGGTTAAAAGAGAGGAAACGGAAAAGAAGACATTAACCCCCCTGTTTATTTATGAGATCCGCGGTCCGGCAGACCAGGGAAGCCTCACTTACCTGAATGTCAAACTGCAGTTCATCGCTCAGATCAGCGCGACGGCTGAAACCATCAACGAGACATCTGAATTCGGGCAAAACAGTTTCTTTTTCAATGATAAAAATTACGAAAACACCGCCTTCCTTTTGGTGCAGATCCATGATAATTTATTCAGCTTCCAGTACGACAAAAGCGAAACCGCGGTGTACAACGATGTCAAGCGCATCATCCAGTCATTAATATCTCAAGCCTCATAATCTTTAACCCAAACCTAACGTGGCTAAGAAAATCATTCAATTCATCAAATTACAGATCCCGGCCGGGAAGGCCAATCCCGCTCCCCCCGTAGGTCCGGCGCTGGGCCAGCACGGATTAAACATCCAGGATTTCTGTAACCAGTTCAATGAAAAGACCAGAGAATTGGGCGACACGGTCGTGCCGGTGGTCATCAGCGTGTACGACGACCGCAGTTTCAGCTTTATCATGAAAACGGCCCCTGCCGCTGAAATGATCAAAAAGGCCATCAGTCTGAAGAAGGGGAGCGGCGTGCCTCATAAAGAAAAAGTGGGTGTACTTCCTAAAGCCAAGCTCAGAGAGATTGCGGAAAAAAAGATGGAGGATCTGAACGCGAACGATGTGGAACAGGCCATGAAGATCATCGCCGGCACCGCCCGTTCCATGGGGGTAACTATAGAAGAATAACAATTAACATGTAACAACTGACAAAATCGGTTTTCGTAACTCGAAGCTCGATCGAGCATCGTGATACGATAAACGAAAGCCGGTTAAGGTTATAATGTCAATTGTCAATTGTCACATGTCACATGTATTAAAGTGGGAGGCCTCGACAGCCGCCAATTACCCTGAGATTATCGAAGGGTAACACCACGCAATTTACACCATCATGAAAAAATACGGTAAAAAGTATAAAAACGCTGCCGGGCTCGTAAAAGGTAAAGTCGTTTCTTCGCTCAGCGAAGCGGCTAAGCTGATCAAAGAGACCGGCGCGACTAAGTTCGACAGCACCGCAGAGATCCATTTTAACCTGAGTATCGATCCTAAGCAGGCAGACCAGGCTGTCCGCACCACGGTTGTCCTGCCGCATGGGACCGGTAAAAAACTGAAGATCGCCGCTGTGGTTCCCGATGGCAAAGTCAGCATCGCCAAGGCTGCCGGCGCGGCCGCTGCTGGCTTAGAAGATCTGATCGCTGAATTTGAAAGCGGCAAATTTGATTACGATGTCGTTGTGGCGACGCCGGATGTCATGAAGCATCTAGGGAAGGTCGCCAAGAACCTTGGCCAGAAAGGGCTGATGCCCAACCCTAAATCCGGAACCGTTACGACAAATATAGAAAAAACGATTGAGGAACTTTCACGCGGACGGATCGAACTCCGTAACGACAAAGAAGGAAATGTGCACAGTGTTTTCGGAAAAGTTTCTTTTAAGCAAGATGAACTGGAAAACAATCTCAGGACTTTACTCCAGACGCTTCGTGAAAACAAGCCCAGCGGGATCAAGGGGACGTACATCAATTCCATTACCATCTGCACCACGATGGGGCCTTCCATAAAACTGGATGTAAATGAGGTGATGGGATCACTTTTGAAATAATCAATGACAAATTTTAAATTACAAATTTTAATTTAGCTGTACAGCAAAAAAATTGTAATTTGTTATTGGTAATTTAAAATTTAAAATTTATGAAGGTCCGCATCAAACGTATCGACAAATCCCTCCCGCTACCGATTTACGAAACCGGTGGATCGGTGGGTTTTGACCTGCTCGCGCGGGAAGATAAGGTGATCGAACCGGATGCCATTGAGCTGATTCCGGCCAACGCTATTGTGGAAGTGCCGAACGGATATTCTTTAATCGTCGCTTCGCGCAGTTCCACCCCCCGTAAACACGGCCTCACCAAGCCCCATGGCATCGGCATCATCGACCAGGATTATTGCGGAAAGGAAGACGAGGTAAAGATCCAGATGATGAATTTTACCAAACAGCCGGTCACCATTAAAAAAGGCACCAAAATCGCCCAGGGGCTGTTTGTGCGCGTGGACCGCTTAGAATTCGAAGAGGTGGATGAGATCACAAAAGAAAGCCGCGGCGGATTCGGCAGTACTGATAAAAATTGAAATTTTAATCATTAACTTGATAAATAATGACTGAGAAAAGAGACCAAGCAAAGGTTATTATGATGACCTCATTTAAACAACATTAACCCTCCAACCTATGGAAACCGACGAATGCAACCGTTATTCCGATGACCAGTTAAGAGAAATATTCCGAGCATCAATTGTTAAGTCCGATGTAATGCTTGCTCAAATAGCAGAAAATTTAGGTGGTGCACAAGTTATAGAAGAAATGCGTAATCACATAAACGGATGTCTTGATTGTCAGAACAGAATGAGATTTGTTGTTAATCGTACCCCATGAATCCAGAGCCATGCACCTTTGGCGGCAAGTGTGATTTTAGCTCAGAACAAATACTGAGGTATGCAAATGAGCTAATGAATTTTCAGGACAGGGGGGCGCCTTCAGTAAATGCCGATGATGTGCAGGAATGTTTCTGGCTTGGCTGCGAGGACTTAAGAAGGCGGATGTTTGAATTGCTGTCTGATCAGCTTAAAAGGCAACCAGTCGTCTCTTTGCGGACATTCAAAAATCTAAAATTATGCCGCAATGATATGGACGCACTTTTAATTGCATTTGATGAAACTAGAGTTTCATAGAGGCCTGGTTGAAAAACTCTTTGCGGACAAAAAGAATAGCCATCCCCAAAACAACTGATAAGATAAAAACCGTTAAAGCGCCAAAGGGGTAAGACCGTTTCACTTCTGTCTGATTGTAATCCACATTGGTCAGGACGAATTTTGTGTGGGTTTTATCGTTGTAATCATCCAGCTTATCTTGGAGGAAAGTCTTGGCGGCTTTGAGCTGTTCAAAGGTGATAGGCGTATCGGTCGTAAGGGTAAAAATGATGTTCTGGCGCTCCTGAATATGCATGTTGATCTCAAGGCTTTCCGGCAGTTGTGCATTTTCCATCAGTTCACTTTTAAAATGAGGGAATTTCGTCCACCCGATCATGGTCTGGCCGAAGTAATGAGCCCCTTCGTTCAGTTTATGGAGGTCACTGCCTTCAAACTGGATGCCGACCGTGGCAAAGATCCGGTTTTCGTAAAAAGGAACCGTGTAGCGCCAGGCCGCCAGCGAAAAAATCAACTGGCCAATCACGGCAAGGAGAAACAGAAAGGCCAGTGATTTTTTATATTTTTTCAGCATCGTCTCTATTGCGGGGCTATAGTGGAGCCGCTTCGCGTAGGGCGATCGTGGCCACTATTGCTCCACAATTTGCCCCACTAATGCTCCACTATTTGAATTATTTAAGCAGGAGAGCATTATAGCGCTTAGCCGCCAGATTGCCAATAGAACCGTTCTGGTCGAGCTCATACGCCTTTTGATAATTCTCAAGGGCCGGTTCCACCTCATCCTGGGATTCGTACAGTTTGGCCAGATTGTAATACGCCGCCGTCAGGTCCGCGTCCATGCCGACAGCTTTTTTCAGATTCTTTTCCGCTTCAATTAGATTGCCGGTGCCGATCTGGCTCCAGCCAAGCAGGTTATAAGCCATGGCATCTTCCGGAAAACTGATGACGGCCGCTTCCCCCAGTTTCATGGCTTTATCGGGCTGGTTGAGAAAATCCAGGTAAATCCAGATAGGCCGCACAAACGCGTTGATATCCTGTTTGTTGTAATCCAGCACCTCCTGATAAGCTTTGACGGATTCTTCATAATTACCCACATCCAGATACAGGTCGGCCAGTTTCTGTTTCACGACGATGGCGGGTTCAAACCCATTGTTCAGGGCATAATTCAGATAAACAATCGCGTCTTCGTTGCGGGGGATCTCGGCGTAGGTGATGCCGAGGAAGTATTGGGTCGCCGGCCATTCCGGGTCGATCTCATACGCGTGTTCAAAAGAGGTCAGCGCAAAAAGGTATTTCTCAAGATTCAGGTAAGCAAACCCCAGTAATATCCAGGCATCCCGCAGTTCCGGCCGGGTTTTAAGGATCTCTTTGGATTTATAAACGGCCAGCTCATATTCACCGATCTGGTTAAAGGCGCGGGTCAAAAGCTCGGATAGATACAGTTCTTCAGCCGCCTTGGCAAATTCAAACTCATTATAACCCGCGAGGATCCTGTCGATTTTAGCGATGAGTTCATCACCGGCTGCCAGGTTAGCCTTTGCTTCATTTAAAAGGGTTTTTGCCTCGTCATGCTGGCTGAAGGCGATTTTGATAAGGGCCTGATAATACAGCAGCCGGGCGTCGGTGATGGTTTCGCCGAGTAACTGATCGATGCGCTGTTCAGCCTCGTTAAAATCACTCTGTTTGATAGCCGTCAGCACCAGAAAGTAGCGGGCTTCGTAATTGCCGGGCTCAAGTTTCAGTACCTCCTCAGCGTTATTGCGGGCCTTATCATAATCCGTCAGGTCAAAATTGACCTTGATAAGCTGAAGATAAGGCTTAACGCGGTCAGGCTCCAGATTGGCCGCCTTAACGTATTCATTTGAGGCGAGCGTTAAAAATCCCCGGTCATAATAATCGTCCCCCTTATCCATCCGTTCTTCATAAGACAGGTTCAGCTCTTCCGGTTTTTTTTCAACGATGGTAGGAAGTTTCGGTTTATGGGGAATGGTGATGGTTTCTTCCTCCAGTCCCAGAAAGGAGCGGATGGAATCAAAAGCGTTCAGTTTGATGATCTGGTCGCCCAGGGCGATAACAAACGCCAGGATAACAGCGGCGATGATGGCGGTAATCTTTTTCATCAGTTCAGCATAAATAAAATAGCGGAGAAAATAGTAACAAAGTTAGTCACAAGCCACAAGGGCATCTGAAGGCGAGGATATTATCCTCGCCAGTGCGATTAATTAATCGCACTTACAGATATTTGTGACTTAAGACCCCTCTCCGTGCATATCGCTATCGCCAGCGCATCCGCCGCGTCATCCGGCCTGGGATGACGTTTTAAATGCAGGAATCGTTTGACCATTTCCTGGATCTGCCATTTCTGTGCCCGTCCGTCTCCCGCGATGTTGTTCTTGACCTGAAGCGGGGTGAAGTTGACCAAAGGAATCCGCTTCTCATATAAGGATTCCAGAATGACACCGCGCGCATGGGCCACTTTGATGGCGTTAGTGACGTTTTTGGCAAAATACAATTCCTCGACCCCGACCACCGACGGCTTAAAGGTCTCAAGGAGTGTCATGACATCCTGTTTGATGATGTGGAGCCGTTCAGGAAGATCTAAACCGGCCTTCGTCCTGATCACCCCGCAGTCCAGATACTCCAACCGCCCTTTTTCAGATTTAATAGCGCCGAAACCGACAGTCGCCAATCCCGGATCTATTCCTAAAATAACTGACATATTTTTTTAATTAAGAGTTAAAAGTTAAGAGTTGAGAGTTTGACTTTTAATTTTTAATTCTTAACTCTTAACTTAATCATTAAGTAAATCAATCGCTGATTTAAGCGCCGCCATATTGTAAGCGTAATTCATGCGGGTGGCGCCCAAAATCCCCATTGCCCCCTTAAAACCCTTATAGCGGTATTGCTGAACCAGAAGACTACAGCTCTGGATCTCCGGGATCAGATTCTCTTCACCGATATAAAAAGAGGGTTCTTCGCTGATATCCAGGCTGCCCAAAAGATCGCTGAAGCGGTTTTCCAGCACCTCGACCACCTGGGTGGCTTTGGAGGGGTCTGCCTGGAATTCCGGCTGTCTTAAAACGTGGCTGATACCCATATAAAATAGGCGTTTGTTATCCGGCAGGGTGGCGAAACTAACGTTTCGCGTGGCAGTGGCCAGAATAGAGACCATCCCGTATAATTTTTCCTTAGCGCGGTCCAGATAATACTGGTGACGGATCAGTTCTATGTCTTCTTTAGCCTTGTCTAAAAGTTTTAGGTTATATTTCAGCTGGTCCACAAAAAGACGGTAGGCCTGGCTGGTGGGAATCCTGCCGGCGGAGGTATGGGGCTGTTTAATAAAACCCTCCCGCTCCAGGACCGCCATTTCATTGCGGATGGTAGCGGGGGACACATTCAGGTCATATTCTTCATAGATCAGTTTAGACCCTACGGGCAGGGCCGTCTGGATAAACTGTTCAATGATCGCCTTGAGGATTTTCTGCTGTCGCGGGTCCATCAGTTTACAGATCCCTAATGAGGGATTAGCAATTAAAAGGATTAAGTGCTAATTATTTTACCTTGAATATAAGTTCTGTCAAAATGCTTTTAAACTTGCTTTAATTAAAAAATAGTTTAAAATATACCACTTAAACCCATAATCATGCTGGAGAGCCCTCAAAAAAATGAAAAATCATCAGAGCTGGCTGCAATCAGAGAAGAGTTTTTATATTGGCTTAAAACTCCGCCCCCGTGGCCACAGCTCAAAAGGATTGTTACCGATAATTCCGGCGTTTCGTTTATCGAAGAGGTCAAAGAGGGGTTCAGGCATCATTTGAGGAGAGGGGATATGAAAGCTGCGGAAAGGTATACGGCTGTAGGGATAATATTACGCGGGGCAGACCGTGAAGCTTTTCATCAGAATAACTTTTTTTATGACATCGTAAGAGAAATCGCGAAAGAGGCTTTAGCCGATGGGGACGCCGATTTGCTGAACAGACTTCAGCAGACTTATGGCAATGGTGAAAGTCTGCTGGGAAATGACAGAGAATCAATCAGGAAGACATTTATCATTTCTGTGATTTTGCTGCGCAGCAGGCTGGCAGAAATAACAGGCGCTGAAGAATGGCTGCCAAGCGAAGAAGAAGTCCAAAAAGCGATTGAAAAGATATTGATCAACGATTCTGATTAAGCTACCCCGTGACATTTTTTATATTTCTTGCCGGAACCGCAAGGACAAGGATCGTTGCGGCCGACTTTGGGGAAGGCGCTGGGCGGCGGGGTGGAGGACGCAGCTGAAATCCGCTGGGCCACACGCGCCTCCGGAGAGGCGGCAGTCATTTTCCGGCGGGGATCAGTAAGCCCTGCCTCGATTTTGTCTTCGTTGGTCTGCAGTTTACCGGGATCAGGCTGCCCTTTAGGCGCCAGGACCGGCTGTTCCAGATTGATCTGGACCTTAAACAGTGTATTGATCGCATTGTGCTGGATGGAGGCCAGAAGTTTTTTCAGCATGACAAAGGATTCCTGTTTATATTCGATTAGCGGGTCCCTCTGGCCGTACCCGCGTAGCGCCACGGATTCACGCAGGTTGGTCATGGCATCGATGTGCTCCATCCATAACGTATCCACTACCCGGAACAGGATACTTTTTTCTACCTGGCGCAGAATACCGGGATCGGGGAGCGCCTCTTCTTTTAAGCGGTGTTCGGTATGAAGGACGTTGGTAAGATAATCGGCGATGTCTTCCGGTTTATCCAGTTTTTCAAAATCCGCCACATCCACCGCTTTGGTCTCATGGGGCAGCAGCGCGTTGACGGCTTCGGCAATGCCGCTTAAATCCCAGTCTGTATAGTTCGGGGACTGGGTGCGGGAATGGACGATGTCTTCCGCCTCTTTTTTCATGAGTTCCAGCACTTCGGCTTTCAGGTCATCGTTTTCCAGGATCTTCAGCCGCCGCGCGTAAATGATCTCGCGGTGTTTATTCATCACGTCATCGTATTCCAGAAGGTGTTTCCGGATGTCAAAATTATGACCCTCCACGCGTTTTTGGGCGGATTCGATACTGCGGTTGATCAGGCGGTTCTCAATCGGCATGTCATCCGGAAGCCCCAGCCGCTCCATCATGTTTTTGATCTTGTCGGCGCCGAACAGGCGCATCAGGTCGTCTTCCATCGACACATAAAAACGGGTTTCCCCGGGGTCTCCCTGGCGCCCGGCACGGCCGCGGAGCTGGTTGTCGATGCGGCGGGAGTCATGGCGTTCCGTGCC
Source organism: Candidatus Peregrinibacteria bacterium (assembly GCA_016932495.1). Taxonomy (GTDB): domain Bacteria; phylum Patescibacteriota; class Gracilibacteria; order UM-FILTER-43-11; family UM-FILTER-43-11; genus JAFGCR01. The sequence continues at coordinate 14,564 of JAFGCR010000025.1, read as the reverse complement.
GATGATAACCAGTCCGCCCAACTCTTTAACGCCTGTGCCCAGTTTGATATCCGTTCCCCGGCCTGCCATGTTCGTGGCAATGGTCACCGCGCCTTTCTGGCCGGCCTGCGCCACGATCTCGGCTTCCCGTTCATGGTTTTTGGCATTGAGCACCTCATGCGGGACTCCGTTCATCTTCAGGAGCTTGGAGAGCATCTCGGATTTTTCCACCGAGACCGTGCCTACCAGCACGGGCTGGCCCTTGCTGTAATATTCCTGGATGGCTTTTACCACACTCATCACTTTGCCTTTCTGGCTCTTATAAATAAGGTCGGAGTGGTCTTTGCGGACAACGGGCTTATTGGTAGGGATGACCAGCGTCTCCAGCCCGTATATCTTATAAAATTCCTCCTCTTCCGTCTTCGCGGTGCCGGTCATGCCGGAAAGTTTATTGTAAAGCCGGAAATAATTCTGGAAAGTCACCGTGGCCAGTGTTTTGCTTTCCTGCTTCACTTCCACGCCTTCCTTGGCTTCGATGGCCTGATGGAGGCCGTCGCTGTAACGCCGGCCCGGCATCAGGCGCCCGGTGAACTCATCCACAATAATGATCTCACCTTCTTTGACCAGATAGTCCGTGTCGCGTTTAAAGATTGCCTTCGCTTTCAGGGCCTGCTCAATATGGTGGACTTCCTGAAAACCCGCGTCCGTGTAAATATTTTCCACTCCTAAAAGTTTCTCCAGCTCCGCGATACCTTCTTCGGTCAGGGTGGCGGTGCGGGCTTTTTCGTCGATGGCGTAGTGGGTTTCCGGCTGGAGCCGGTTGATGAGCTGGGCGTATTGCATGTATTTCTTGGTCGATTCTTCAGCGGGGGATGAGATGATGAGCGGCGTACGGGCTTCGTCAATGAGGATCGAGTCGATTTCATCGACGATCGCATAATTCAGTTCCCGCTGGACACGCCGTTCCAGGCTGGTGACCATGTTGTCGCGCAGATAATCGAATCCGAATTCATTATTAGTGCCGTAGGTGATATCCGCGCGGTAAGCCTCCTGCCTTTCCTCATGGTCCAGGCCGTGGACAATGGTCCCGACAGTCAGGCCCAGATAACGGTAGACTGTCCCCATCCACTCGGCGTCGCGTTTGGCCAGATAATCGTTCACCGTGACCACATGCACCCCCTTCCCCGTGAGCGCGTTTAAGTAGACCGGCAGGGCCGCCACCAGCGTTTTCCCTTCACCCGTCTTCATTTCTGAGATCTTGCCTTTATGAAGGGCAATGCCGCCCACCAGCTGGCAGTCATAGGGGATCATATCCCATGTGCCTTCTTCTTTGCCCAGTTTATACTTAGTCCCGATCAGGCGCCGGCACGCGTTTTTAACGGTCGCGAAAGCTTCGGTTAAAAGGTCATCCACAGCCTCCCCGTTTTTCAGCCGTTCTTTAAATTTTTCCGTATTGGCTTTCAGCTCATCATCCGAAAGTTTCTGGTATTCTTCTTCCTTCTGATTGATCTCAGGGATCAGCGGTTCGATTTTCTTGAGCTCCTTCTCGTTATAATCGCCGAGAATGGATTTGATTAATCTTTTTAACATAATTCGTATTGACTTCGTATCGACTGCGAATTGACTTCGGATGGACAGTCTATTCGACGTCTATTCGATTTCCATTCGAAGTCAATTCGTAATTAAGTAGCTAACTGATTATAGTGAAGGGGGGCCTGATTGACAAACAAAACGCATTTTTGTAAGATTTCAAAGCATTCTACCTTTAATTTGGAATTATGTATTATAAACGCCCGCCGCGGAAAAGGTTTTATAGTTACCTGATGCCTTTTCTGGTTATCGTGCTTATTTTTGCCGGGATCGTATTCGGCTGGCGCGCCTTAAACGATATCCTGATCGACCAGAACCGCAGCACCTCGAACGAAAAAGTGTTCCTGAATATTGAAAGCGGCAGCGCCAAAGCCATGACCGTGGGTAAAAGCGAATGGCAGAACGCTCCCGACAAGATCTATCTTTACCGCGGTGAACGGTTTAAGACCGGTGCGGACGGCCGTGCCACCTTCACTTTTTTTGACCAGAGCCTCATGCGGCTCAACACCAATACCGAAGTGACTTTTACCTCCCTTAAAAAGAAAAACGATACGTATAATATCGAAGTGGAGCTGGTACGGGGGGATGTGTGGACAAAGGTCGAACGGATCACGAATCCCGGATCTACTTTTGGAATCACGACCGGCCTCATCACCGTCGACAGCCGCGGCGGCGTCATTGCGATCAGTGCGCCGGGCACGGTCTATATGCTGGAGGGAACCGCCCAGATCGGCGTTAAATACGAGGATGATGTGATCAAGACTTACACGCTCGGTGTGGGCCAGCAGTTTTTGGTGGACGAAGCCAAAGCCCAGGCCATTGAAAGGGGAGAGGATACCGAAGTGATCTTCGCGCTGAGCGATTCCTTTAAACAGACCAACTGGTATCGCTGGAACATTAAAAAGGACGGGGCGGTGAACGCGTTTGAAGAGTCCGATTTGGGCGAAGAAGGAGCTGAAACAGCAGAAGGACTTATAACTGAAGATGAAGAGGCGGGCGGTGGAGCAGAAGACCTGGCCAATGTGGGCCGTGTCGCGTATGTGACCAAGCCTTCTAAAGACACTGAAACCAATAAATCCACCCTCACCGTGGAAGGCAATTTTGACCCGGAAAAGATCAACGCTATTTATGTGGAAGGCCAGAAGGCGGCCGTTACCGGAACCGGCAAATGGAAGGCTGATTCAGTAAAATTGACCTTCGAAGGTGAAAATGAAATCGATATCGAAGCGGAACAGCTGGATGGCATTAAGACCGCTCTGGAACCTTTAGTAGTGGTTTACGATAAGACTGCCCCCGACACACCGGCCATCACGGATCCGGGCGCCAATGATGAAACCGTGGAGATCGAAGACATCGAACAGATCATTAAAGGAACGGTCAGTAAAGACACGGCCGCCGTCATCGTCAACGATTACCGTCTGACCAAATACGTTCCCGGCAGCGGGACCTTTGAATATTACGCCAAAACGGAATACGGCAATCTGGAAGTGGGGGACAACGAATATAAAGTGATCGCTGAAGACAAGGCGGGCAATCAAAGCGAATCCGCTATCATCAATCTGACCCTTACCCAGGAAGTCGTGGATGAAGCCGGAAATAAGGACGAAGCATCCGTAGAGACGCAGGATCCTGCCTCTCAGGATGATGAGGACGAATTACCTCAGGCCAGCTCTTCGGGCGGAGTGGTCATCACCGCCCCCAATGGCGGGGAAAGTTTCACCACCAGCGAAACCGAATTCGAAATCACCGGCACCGTGCCGGACGGAACGGCTAAAGTGGAGGTGAATGATTATGCCCTTTCTTTATTCGAACCGGGCAACACCAACTTTAAATACCGCGCGTTTGTAAGCATCGGCAATTTAAAGATCGGTGAAAAAAACACTTACACGGTTAAGGCTTACGATGAAGACGGCGGTGTCCTGGGCGAAGCCAGCATTACGATCGATGTGGAAAGCGGAGCTAGCTCCGCGCCCGTTATTACGATCCCCACCAGCAGCGGATCGTATGCCACTACACTGGATACGCTCGTAGTAGGCGGTACTGTCGGCAAATGGGTCACCCGCATGTATGTGGATAACAAGGAGATCACCGATTACATCCCCGGCAGTGAGCAGTGGCGTATGTCCATCAAACTGAACCCCGGAAAAAACACCATCGTGGTCACCGCTGAAAAAGCGGGGGAACAGGTGGGAAAGGCAGAGATCGAGATTACGTATAATCCGTAATCCAAAAAGATTAAAAAAGTAAGGAATTTTCTTTCTTCCTTTTCTTTTTATATATTTTCTTTTCCCTTCTTTCTTACCCACTAACCCCGTAGGGGAATGAGGGGGTGTGTACGCACGTGAGAAATAAAAACACCCTAAAACCACTCACCTTTATTGACAGCCCGTATGATCCAATTTGGCTCCGCGTATTCGATTTCCGGTTTTATTTCCAGCCGCTCAATCGTCCGCAGGACCATTCCCTTTTTAGGCAGTTTCAGGACAACAAAATTCAGTGACCGGTTATAATCATCAATCTGGAAAGAGGGATCGATTTCATGGAAGAACGCTTCCGCCCCCTGCCGCCCAGGCTCTTCCCTGAGGTTAAAAGCCTTTACCTTGAGCTTAACGATTACCTCATCCGGTACATAATCATGATTGAACATATAAACGACCCTCCGCTTAACGACTTTATAGGCATAAGGAAAAGCCGGTCTCACAAAAGGGGAAAGGCACAGAAGGATAACCAGAATAAGGGCGAGCGCGATGTATTGTCTTTTTTTAGTCATTAAAGATATTTCCGCTTATTCGCGTTATGCTCCTCCAGTGTTTCCGCGTAATGCACCTCGCCGTCCGAATCGTGCAGGTAATAAAAATAGGCGGTTTTTTCGGGGTACAGCGCCGCGTGGATGCTGGAGAGGCTGGGACTGCAGATAGGAGTAGGAGGCAAGCCGCGGTATTTGCGGGTGTTGTAGGGGCTGTCGACCTGGAGGTCGTCGTACGTCAGTCCGCCTTTGGTGCGCCCCAGTGCGTACAAAACCGTGGCATCAGCGCCCAATCCAACACCGTTATCAAACCGGTCCCATAAGATTCCGGCTACCGTGGGGCGTTCATCAGGGTCGCGCTCTTCACGTTCCACGATACTGGCCATGATCATGATCTCCTCAAACGTCCGTCCGCTCGTGTCCACCGCGTTCCAGTCGTCGGTAGACAGTTTGTTTTCCAGTGTCTGGATCAGGCGGGTGATAAAACTGTCATCGCTGTACGTGCCTGAATTAACGAAATAGGTATCCGGATAAAGATACCCTTCCACGTAACCCGCGGGCAGGAAGTCGAAAATAAATTCACAGCTGGCCGCACAGGATAAAAAGGCATCGGCGGTGGTCAGCCCGGCTTCTTCCATATAGTCGGCAATCTGTTTGATTGTCCAGCCTTCCAGAATAGTAACGGCCATTTCTTCTGATTTTCCTTCCGCTAAAGCCTGGGCAATCTGTTTTAAGTCAAAATTCTCCCGCAAGACGATCCGTCCGGCCTTCATCTGACCTGCCAGGTCATTCTGTTTAAGGTAAAGATTAAAGACAAACGGGCTTTTGATCAGCTTCTGGCGGTATAGAATATCTGCCACATCTGAAGCCGTACTGCCCTGCTTCACCTCTACCACGACCCGGGCTTCTGAATCGGAGTCATACGCATAATTCAGGGCCCCCGCATAAAATTGGTAAAAATAGAATAAACCAAATACCAGCAGGCCGACGATGAGAAGGGAAATTATTTTTTTCATACTTTAAAAGTGCAAGGTGTAAGTGCATGTGCAAGGGGTATATACTTGCACTTTAAACTTGCACTTGCATTGGTTTTTACTGTCCAAACATTCCACCAAACCCCCCCATCACGTCTTTCATCTTTTCCGCACCGATGAGCTGGGATTTTTTAATAGCTTTATTGGCCGCTTCCACAAAGGCTTTCTCTAATTTTTTACTGTCGGATAAAAGTGCCTCATCCACCTTTGCCTCCATAAAATGCTGTTCGCCGTCGCACACCACCGTCACACCATCTGCTTCCGCTTCGATATGGATGTTTTTAAGCTGTTTTTTGATCTCTTTGGCCTGTTTCTGGAGCTTGTACAAGTCCTTGGCCTTATCCATGAAACCCATAGTTTTTGATTTTAAATGATAAATTACGTAAGTGCAGTTTATCATAACCCTTATGGCTTTAAAATCCGAATATCGAAATCCGAAACTCGAAATATTTTATTGACAAATTTGGAAAAATATAGTAAAATTTCAGTCTGTTCTTTTAAAATCCGATGATAACAAAACATTAAGGTGAGATGGTGTTCTCGCGAACGGATAAAAAATTAACCCTAAGGAGATTCTAGATGGGAAAAGTAACAAGAGTAGTTGTAATCGTGATCGTGGCTGTGTTTGCAGTCACCAGCTTGGCCGATGAAGCCATTGAGATCATCGGTGACAAGACAGCAAGATGGATAGCAGCAGCTCTGGTCGATGGTATTAACATGTCATCGGAATCGGATGAAATGAGCGTGGTTGATAATGCCGCAAGGCTCTCTTATCTTACCAGAGCTCATTTTCTCATCAGCGAAGCAAAGGGTTATCCGGAATCGAAATCCTGGAATTCAGTTGCAAACTGCAATTTACGGGAAAAATTTCTGGATGCCGCCGCCAACATGAGGTCTTCAATTACACTCAGGGCAATTTACAAACGGGTTGCCCCAAAAGTCATTCCGGAAATGATCCTGTATGCCAGGAAAGAGGTTCCAGATGGGCTTTATGGCGGTCATAAGCCAATGTCCGATAAGCAGATCAAGCAGATGCTGAACCTGTACGCAGAAAAGCTGAAAGAAGCACGAGCTATTGTGCGGATTGCGCTGAAAGCAAATGAAAAAAGCGAAAAAGGCCGCCTCCTCCTGAGCGCATACAAGGACATTGTAAAATACTGCCCCGATAGGGATTGTGAAGAGAGGATGAAGGAAAAACTGATCGAAATCCTTAAGAGAGATTTTAAGGCTAAGATTAAAAATCCTTCAACTTACTGGCTTGATGGTGAGTTAAACAATTTCCTCTGGGCCATGAGACAGCTGGAACGCGGTGACCCTAAGCTCATCCGGACATATCTCGCCCTCATGAAGGACGCTGAACGGCGCGCCAGAAAGGCAGCCAAAAAGCTGTAACCTACACCCTTACGATGAACAAATGAAGTGAGTGGTGGGGTTCAAAAGCTTTTTAGTTTGCGAACACCATCCCTCACCTTAGTGTTTTACTTTTATTTTCCCCTGGGGCCCCAATTCTATTGGGGGGTAAGAAAGAAAAGGGGAAAGGAAAAGAAAGAAACATTTGCTTTTTCACTGAACTTAGGTAAAATAATTGGGCTTTAACTAACCAACTAAAGGAGGTTTAATGATTTACGCGACTAAAAAACAAGGCGAAAGCAATGAACGGCTTATCAACCGTTTCAAGCAGGTCGTTCAGCGCAGCCGGCTGATCTTAAAGGCTAAACAGGAACGTTTTCATAAGCGGCAACCCACTAAAAAGTTTGTCCGGGCCGCTGCCGTTATGCGCGCCGGCCACCGCTCCCGAAAAGCTAAACAGCAATTTTACAGCTAATTTCAATGTCTGACGAAGACCCGTTACCTAGTAGGTCAATCGTTGCCATCCAGGAACTGACAAAACGAAGAACGGAAGAACCGATGGTTCACAGGGTTCATAAGTTCCTCAGCTTTTTAAGACCTCAGTTTTTTTAATCATGAAAGTCCCTATCGTCACCATCATCGGTAAGCCGAATGTGGGTAAATCTACTTTTTTCAACCGGCTGGCCGGCTCCCGCATTGCCATCACCACTGAAGAGGCGGGCACCACCCGTGACCGTATTTTTTACAAGATCGGCCATCCTGAAATGGACTTTTTTCTGGTGGACACCGGCGGATTGGAGTTTGAAAAAAAGGAGGATACGACCATTGAAGACGACATACAGAAACAGGCCCGTATTGCTATCGAAGAATCCGACCTGATCCTGTTCATGGTCAGTTTTAAGGAAGATCTGTCGGGCTATGACTTCAAAGCCGCTGAATTACTGCGTAAGGAATTGGCTAAAAAACCCATACTGCTGATCATTAACAAATGTGATCAGATCATAGAGGAAAGCGGTCTGGCTCATTTTTATGAACTGGGGCTGGGAAGCCCCCTCGCCATTTCAGCATTGCATAATACAGGAATCGACCACCTGATGAACGAAATAGTCAGCCATCTGAAAGAACGACATTTTCTGACTAAAAAAGATAAATCCTACAAGACGGCTGAACAGTTTGAAGAAAATCATCTCAGCATTGCTCTGGTGGGCAAGACGAATGTGGGAAAATCCTCTATCATCAACGCCCTTTTAAACCAGGAAAAACTGATTGTCTCCGACACCCCACACACCACACGTGACAGCACCGACACACTGATCCGGCACAAGGGCAAAGATTATAATTTTATCGACACGGCCGGCATGCGCCGGCGCGGCAAAGTGGGCACGGGTATCGAGCACTTCAGTATTCTGCGCACGCTTTCTTCCATAGAACGCTGTGATGTGGCACTGTTGGTGATAGACAGCAATAAAGAGATAAGCCATCAGGACCAGCAGATCGCAAACACAATCTTAAAAGAAAACAAGGGGCTGATCCTTTTGGCAAATAAATGGGACCTGAAAAAAGACCAGGACCAGCCGGAAGAAGAGCGGAGGGCGGCGTATATCAGCCACCTTCAGAAAAAATTTCCTTTCCTTTCCTGGGCGCCGGTCATCTTCACCTCGGCAGTGACCAAAAAAAACCTCGGCCAGATCTTCGACCAGCTGGACACCATCATCCAGGAGCGCCAAAAGCGTATCCCGACGGCCAAACTCAATCATTTTGTGGAAAATATCGTGGAAAAACATAAGCCCACGGGCACCAAAAACATTTCACCAAAATTGTTTTATGTGACACAGACGGATGTTAAGCCCCCCCGGTTTGTGCTGTTTGTGAATAAGAAAAAATATTTCCACTTTTCTTATATGCGTTACTTCGAAAACCGCCTGCGTGAAGCATTCGGCTTTACCGGCACGCCGGTGGTGATGGAATACCGGGAGAAGGAACAGCGATATTCTAACAGTCATAAGTCATAAGTTTTAAGCCCTAAGCTATAAGCTGAAGACAGAAGACTTAGGGCTTTACTCCTTAAGACTTTTTAAATAAGCGTCAAATTCCTCCGCGCCGCCCCACTGGACCAGCTGTCCGTTCACATAAAGGGAAGGAGTATAAGAAAGCTGGCGCCGCAGGCCCTCCTGGATATCCGCTTTGATCCTTGCCCGTTTTTCATTGCCGTCAAAACAGGTGTCAAAAGATGTGCGGTCCAGTTTTAAATAATCGGCAAAGGATTTAAGGGCGTCATCGGTAAGGTTTTTCTGGTTTTTAAAATTAAGTTCAGAAAATTCCCAGAATTTCCCCTGGTCGGCGGCACATTCCGCCGCTTCAGCCGCCCGGAAGGCATTTTGATGGTAAGAGAGGGGAAAATGATGAAATTCAAGACGGGCTAAGTCAGGATTCAGGCGGATCAGCTGTTCAAGAGCCGGCCCCACCTGCCCGCAGGCCGGGCACTCAAAATCTGAAAATTCCTCCACCAGAACCGATGCCCCGGGATCCCCGAGCACAGGCCGCGGCTCCTGATCAGCGGGACTGCATCCAGCCAGGATCAGGAAAGAAAATAAAATAAAAAAATAGCAGACCGTCTTTCTCATAGGATTTTTAAAACAAAAAGCCCGTTTATTCTAGCAAACCGAATTGTAAATAAAAAGGAGTTTTGTTAAGCTGGTTTTACCCGATAATATAGTTGTTAGGTATAGTGATGGTTGCTGGTACCGGTATAATCGAAAGTTGTGGTAATATAAAAGACCAACCGCCACAACCACAACTACAACCAAATAAACCATGTCTCTTTATTTAAAATACAGGCCTCAGGATTTTAAGTCGGTCGTCGGACAGGACCATATTGTGGCGACTCTTAAAAATGCCATCAGGCATCATTCCCTCACGCACGCTTATCTTTTTTCAGGCCCGCGGGGAACCGGGAAGACGTCTCTGGCGCGTATACTGGCAAAAAGCCTGAACTGCACGGATCTGCAGGAAGGTTCCGAACCCTGTAACCGATGCGAGAACTGCGAAGGCATTCTGACAGGCCGGATGGTGGATCTCATTGAGATCGACGCCGCCAGCAACCGGGGAATCGATGAGATCCGTGAACTCCGGGACAAGATCATGTTTGCCCCCAATCAGGGGAGCGCCAAGATCTACATCATCGATGAAGTCCACATGCTCACCAAAGAGGCGTTCAACGCGCTTTTAAAAACACTTGAAGAGCCTCCTTCGCACGCTTATTTCATCCTGGCCACCACTGAATTCCATAAAATCCCGGAGACCATTATTTCCCGCTGTCAGCAGTTCAGCTTCAAGCGGATCTCCAAAGAGGCTATTGTCAAACGGCTCGAATATATTGCGGATCAGGAAAAAGTACAGGCCGAACCCGACGCATTAGAACTGATCGCCAAAATATCCAGCGGGGGTTTAAGGGATGCGATCGGCCTGTTTGAACAGATGACCATAGACGGAGCCGTGATCTACCAGGAAGTGGTGGCTTATTTAGGGATCACCGGGCATATGATGATCGAGGCTTTCTTTGAAGCACTGCTCAACAAAGAAGCCGCCAAAGCCATTGAGATGATCAATCAGATCAACGGGCAGGGGCAGGACCTGAACCAATTCTGCCGCGAACTCATCACCTATCTTCGGGAGCAGATGCTGTTGGGTTTAAACGACAAAGAAGAAGTAGGGAATATTATCCGCTATATCGACATCTTTTCTGCCGCCAAATCACAGATCAACCAGGCGCTTATTCCCCAGCTGCCCCTGGAGATCGCGGTTATGAAAGCCTGCGGTTATGAAAATAAAACAGAGGAGGCAGTGGCCGAGAAAGAGGAGGGGGGGGAAAAGAGATCTTCCGTACACGAAGGCAGGGCGGCCGGTACAGCAGGTACAATCTCCGATCCGCTTCCTGAGAAGCCCGAGAAAAAAGAACCGGCCAATCCGGACGACTTAACCATTGAAACGGTGAAAGAAAATTGGCAGCGGGTCGCGGAAAACATCGAAACTCCCTTTATCCGCATGTCCTTTATGGACAGCGATCCGATTAAGCTGGAAAAGGGGATTTTACATCTTTCTTTTAAATCCAGCACCCTGATGGAAAAAGTAGCTAAACCCACGAATCAGGGTGAAATACTGAAAGCTTTTGAAAAAGTACTGAGTTCAAAAGTAACTCTGAGACTTGAATTGAAAAAAGTGGATTTAAAACCCGTTAAAGAAGAGGATAAAAAAGAGGAAATCCCTTCTGTTATCGAGATGGCTAAAGAGGTATTTGGACAATAAACCAGTGCAAGTGCAAGTTTAAAGTGCAAGCTATTGAATCAAACCCTTGCACACACACTTGCCACTTGCACGATTAAAATATGGATGAAAAGATCAAAATCAGAAGCAAGGCCCTTAAAAAAAGAAATGGCCTTTCAGCGAAAGCCCGTGCAGTAAAAGACCGCAAGGTCGCTGACAATCTGGAGTCTTTGGATCTTTTTAAAAAAGCGCATCACATCCTTTTTTATTACTCAGTAAAGGGAGAAGCGGATACCCGCAGGCTGATCGAAAGACATCTTGACAGCAAACAACTTTACCTGCCTGTCATCCGGGGTAAAAGTCATTTTCAGGCCGTACCGGTTAAAGCACCGCTGAATGTAAGATCGGGATATGAAAACGTCCCGGAGCCCATCGATGAAGAACCGAGCAGTGTTTACGACGATAAAATCGAACTGATCATCACCCCGGGAGTGGCCTTTGACAGAAAGGGGAACCGGATCGGCATGGGGAAAGGGTATTATGACCGCTATTTTGCCCAAAACCATTTTGCCTTAAAAATCGCTCTGGCTTACGAGGAACAAGTGCTTGATTACGTCCCTAAAGACCTCTATGATGTAACAGTCGATTTGATTGTGACAGACCAGAATATTTATCGTTGCCATTCTTAAACTTGCCCTTTAACCCCTAAGATCATGTACGATTTTATTAAAAATCAGGATTCCGAGGTCTATGGCGCCATTGAAAGGGAGGAACAACGGCAGTCAGAAGGGATTGAACTGATCCCATCGGAGAACTACGTGTCAGAAGCGGTGCTTGAAGCCTGCGGATCGATCCTTACCAACAAATATTCCGAAGGCTACCCTGGTAAACGCTACTACGGAGGCCAGGAAAACATCGACACGATTGAAAACCTGGCGATCGACCGGGCTAAAAAACTCTTTTGCGCGGAACATGTAAATGTCCAGCCTTATTCGGGTTCTCCGGCCAACACGGCCGTTTATTTTGCCCTGCTGGAATTCGGAGACACCGTAATGGGCCTGAAACTAGACCATGGCGGTCATATCACCCACGGACTCCCCATTGCGTTTTCCGGCCGGGCTTATCATTTTGTGCAGTATGGGGTAAATAAAAAAACCGGGCGGCTGGATATGGAAGAAGTGCGCCAGCTTGCCCTGACGCATAAGCCTAAAATGATCGTGGCCGGTTTCACGGCTTACCCGCGTGACATCGAATGGAAAAAGTTTAAAGCGATCGCGGATGAAGTGGGAGCAATCGCGATGGCGGACATCTCACACACGGCCGGCTTAGTCGCGGCAGGTGTACTGGAATCACCCGTGCCGTATTTTGATGTCATCACCACCACGACCCATAAAACTCTCCGCGGCCCGCGCGGGGCTATTATCATGTGCAAGGAAAAATACGCAAAAGCAATCGACAGGGCTGTTTTCCCGGGACTGCAGGGAGGGCCTCACGAACACGCCATCGCCGGTAAGGCCGTGGCTTTCCAGGAAGCGCTCCAGCCGGCTTTCAGAGAATACGCCATGCAGGTGAAAAAAAATGCCCATCATCTGGCCGAAGCACTGAAAAAGAGGGGATTTGAGCTGGTTTCCGGAGGAACTGACACTCATCTTATTCTGGCGGACCTGACCAACAAGGGGATTTCCGGCAAAGACGCTCAGGTGGCATTGGATAAAGTGGGGATCACCCTCAATAAAAACACGGTCCCGGATGATCCGCGCCCGCCCTTTGATCCCTCCGGCATTCGGATGGGCACGCCTGCCATCACCACACGCGGTATGAAAGAGGCGGAAATGGAAAAAACCGCCGAATGGATCGACCGCACCCTGTCCGTTATCAATGACGATAAAGCCCTGGCAGACATCAAAGAGGAAGTCAAAACACTTTGTCTTAAATTTCCGGTCCCGGGTATTAAAATCTAACTTTAATCTCTTAACGCTTTTAATCTGATGAATCCGATCAAAAAAATCCTTGCTGGTTTTTTAATCAGCCTGTTTATTTTTAACGCGACGGCGTTTGCATACGACGACATTCCTGGCGACTCAGAATATTTTTATCCGATCCATTACCTGCGCCAGAACGGGGTTTTCCCGGATAAGAAGCTGTTCAGGCCGGACCTGGTCATTTCCAAAGCGGAATTTATCAAATACTTGGTTCTGCTCAACAATCCGGATTTCACGACCAATATAAAAGTAAATCTCCCTTTTGAAGACACAAACAACAGCGCCTGGTACGCGCCTTACTTTCAGGACGCGATCCGGTTGGGCGTCCTAAGTGATCGCGAACAAAAGATAGACCCCTATAAAAAACTGACCGTCTTTGAAGCCCTGGAGCTCCTGTTCCATTCACGGAGCATTCCCATTCCCCGCCAATGGGTCGGTAAAAGTCCGTACACGGATGTGGAAAAGAACAGCAATGTCAAAGCCCTGGTCATGCGGGCCGTGGAGCTTGGGGTTGTGGAGCCTGAACGCCAGGATTATTTTGGCCTGTACCGGCGGATCACCCGCGCCAAAGCGGCTCAGATGATCTACAAAATGGACCTGGTGGACCTGAGGACGACCGCGGATTCCCAAAGAATGGTCATCCAGACCTTTGAACCCTCCCTCCAGAAGATCGTCAGCATCTGGGAGATCATCAATTCCAGTTATGTCGATCTGGACAATATCGAAACACAGAAACTATCGGATGAAGCCATCCGGGGCATGGTGGATGCTTTGGGCGACCCGTATTCCGCCTATATGGACCAGGAACAGAATTCCGCCTTCAGCGATGAGTTTGACGGAGAGATCGAAGGCATCGGCGCCTTTGTTGGCGTGGATGATGACGGCTTTGTGACCATCGTCACCCCCATTAAAGACTCTCCGGCACAGAAAGCGGGGGTCAGGGCAGGGGATGTGGTTTTGAAAGTGGATGATTTTGACGCACAGGGCGCCACGCTTTATGAAGTGGTCGACCGGATCAAAGGCCCGCGCGGAACGACCGTTAAACTCACACTCAGAAGAAGTATGCAGACCGTAGTAATCGAAGTAAAACGCGATGTCATCGTGATCGAACCGCTTGAATACGAAGTGGTCGGACAGGGCGATATTATGCACATCAGGCTCCTCAATTTCAACCAGAACGCGCCCGAAAAACTTCAGGAAGTGATGGATATCATCAGCAATAATCCTAAGATCAAAGGAGTGATCCTGGATGTAAGGGATAATCCGGGAGGGCTGCTGGATGTGGCCATCGGCGTGCTGAATTTCTTTTTGCCGCCTCAGAGCGTCGCGTCCCATATCCGGTACAGCTACTTCAACTTTACCCAGTATACGAGCGGAAAGGGGCAGCTTCAGGATTACCCGGTCGTTGTCCTGATCAATAAGGGCAGTGCTTCCGCTTCCGAGATCGTGGCCGGCGCGCTGAAAGACCACGGAAAAGCCATCCTTATCGGCGAGACCTCTTTCGGAAAAGGCACGGTCCAGGAAGTCAATTATTTCGCTGACACCTCCAGTCTTAAGCTCACCGTGGCCGAATGGCTCACCCCGCACCAGAACAGCATCCAGGGCAGCGGAATCGTGCCG
>JAFGCR010000024.1 GCA_016932495.1 Candidatus Peregrinibacteria bacterium | reverse complement strand
TGGCGGAAGCGAACTGTTATAAAGATGCTGATGACTGCTCCATCAACACCGCTTACGGCACCAGCACCCAAGCAGAAGTCACTTGTTCGGTGACCATCTGGTTCAATGCCAACCCTTCTGCTGGCTGGAAAGCCCATGTGAACCCATCTGACAGCTCCACGACCACGACCGATGGTTCGGATTCCGAAGCAATCACCAATCCGTCTCTTCAGGGAATCGATGTGGTTCAGGGCGCCATTGCTTACAGCACGGTGGTCATCGGCGGTACTTCTGACCGTCAGGAGACCTCGATTGGGAATGTGGGGAATGTGGAGATCGACATCCTGCTCGATGGGGCAGCGATGACCTGCACCTCCGGCAACTGCGGAAGCAATACCATTCCTGTCGCACAGCAAAAATGGTATCACGTGGACGAAGACTGGGATTGGAATGCGGTGGCTACCTCTGCCGGACCTTATGTCCTCCAGACCTCCGCCTCTGGTAATGATGATGAAACAGGCTGTTTAAACCGAAGCCTTGAGGTCCGCTCGGCTCACGCTAATACCACCGAAACCAATGAATCCATCTGGTGGAAGATCCGTATCCCTGATGAACAGGCTTCGGGTTCCTACACAGGTTCAAATACCTTCTCTTCTACATTATCCAGTGCTTGTAGCGAAGGGTATGATCCTAGCCCGTAAATAAGAATTGCTGAAGTGTTGCTAAAAGAATTGCCAGCTATTCTTTTATATAATCCCCAGGCGCGCTTCGATTTCCTGATCGACAAACATCTTTTTCCGGCCGTATTTCATACGCGAGTATTTCTTGAGGACTTCCGACATTTTATCGGTGCCCTGCGGATCCCAGATGGTCTGGAGTGAGAAGGGGCGGGAGGTGGTGTTGTGAATATTGAGTTTGATGTACGCGCTGTAATTGGCGATGCCGAGGATGTCCTGCTCAGAAAGAAGCGGGGCGTATTCTTTCGCCAGGTATTCCGCGTCATCCGCGCCGACCTTAAAGCTGAGCATTGTACCCACGTTACCGAATACGGCGTCGCGCACACGGGTATCATCGTGACCGGTGGGCGTTTTGGTAAGCTGGGCAATGTACTGGTGTGCCATGATGAGCGAGAGGCGGTATTTACGGGCTTCTGAGAGGATGGAGGCGAAGGTATCGGTGGCGAAATTCTGAAATTCATCCACGTACATGTAAAAATCCTTTCGTTGCTCTTTGGGCATGTCCTGCCGGCTCATGGCCGCCATATTGACTTTATTTACGAAAATGAGGCCAAGGAGCTGGGCGTTTACATCACCGACTTTACCTTTTGAAAGGTTGACCAGCAGGATTTTCTGGTTATCCATGATCTCGCGGACGTTAAACGCGCTTTTGGGCTGGCCGATGATATTACGGATGGTGGTGTTAGTGATAAAAGGGCCGAATTTAGAACTGAAATATGGGATCATTTCCTGCTTTTCACGCTCACCCGTGCTGGCGTATTCATGTTCCCAGAACGAACGGACCACCGCGTTGGTGACTTTAGATGTTTTATATTTTAAGAATTCTTCATCGGTGAACACCCGCGGCACGTCGATCAGGGTCGCCCCCTCCTCTTCGTCTTCCATCAGTGTTAAACAGGCGTTGCGGAAATAATGCTGGATACGCGGGCCGAAGATCTCATCACCGAATAATTTAATAAAGATCTCCATGGCGTCGAGTGAAGCCCGATCCCGTTCTTCCGGCGTATGGGCTTCCAGCAGATTCAACCCCATGGGCCGCTCCGTGTCAGCAGGATCGAATAAAACGATGTCTTTTGCCCGTTCTTTCTGGACGATTTTCAGTGTGTCTTCCACCAGGTCCCCATGCGGGTCGATCAGACAGATGCCGTCGCCATTCCAGATATCCTGGCGCGCCATGTAATTAAGGAGTACGGATTTGCCACAGCCGGATTTCCCGATGATATACTGGTGTCGTGTGCGGTCGTCGGACATAATGCGGACCAATCTTTCCTGGCCACGGTACATGCTTTTGCCGATAACCACGCCTTCAGCGGGCAGTTCTACAGGCGGCGGGAGTACTTTGTACTGCAGCCATTTGATGATGGGAACGGGGTTATAACGAGAGTCGGGGAAGTGGACAATGGAGGCCAGCTCGTCCTGGGCGAATAAGGATTGTCTGTGAAATATGCCTGGCATCCGCCGGTTAAATATATACTTCATCAAAGGATTATTGATGAAATCAAAAGGAAGAATACGGCGGTTCTGGAAACAGTTAAGATACGCGTCGTGATAAACGCTGAACGCCACGTTGATATTATTGGTGATCTCAACAGCCCGCGCCTTGGTGTCGGCCACGCCGATCACGCGGATGGTGGTGTCAAAGCCGACCTGACCGGCTTTTTCGCCGATTTTCTTCAGCGCCTCTTCTTTAGAGGCCAACATGCGGATGTAACTGTCGCCAGAGGAAGCGCCCGGCGCCATGGAACCGCCTTTGCTCCCCGGCAAGAATAAACGAAAAATATTAATCAAAAGTGCCAAAATCGGGCCGATAATCGGAATGGGGATTTTGAGCGGGGGGGACTTCCTTTTAAAGAGCAATTCACCCGTACGTTCGGTTTCTTCACGCCATTTTTCGGAAGCCACCGGATTCATAATCACCTGGATGGCGGCTTTTTCACTGGCCTCCAGTTTAGAAAGCACATTAGCCACATCATTAAGCGGGTCCTCTTCCATAGCCTTATAAGTGTTGATGGGATACCAATAGGCACGTTTGGCATACATGTAATATCCCCTAATTTTTTTGCCTTTCTCAAAAAGACTGTATGGTTTTTTCGATTCCTGGATGTCCGCGTCTTTATAAAACGTAGTAATCTGCTTTTCAACGATATTTTTGTAATATTCATTGGTGACTACATAAAAGTTCAGCTGCTGGTTTTCTAAAAATAGTTCGATCGAGATGTTATCCGCCTGCCAGATCTTCGTTTTGATCATGTTCCACAGGTTCATTTCGCGGATCTCGTAAAGCGCCCGGTACAGTTGGGCCATGATGCCGATTTTTTCCTTAAAATCCTTTTCCGTGCGTTTTTCCTGATCGATTTTGGAATCACTGCGGGGCAGGGTAACCTTTAGGTAGACGAGGTTTTTAGCGGTGTAATGCAAATGAAGCGTCCGGATAAACCGGATGAAATATTTTAGGACATACCAGCCGCCCACGGCGATGAGCAGGGCCCATAGTCCGTAATTTTTCAGCCATTCAAAGGCGATCTTCCCGTACTGTTGATATTTTTCGAGGTCCATTTACAATTTAATCTATATATTATACCAAATTTTCTCTCTGAAAACAAGCCTAAAACCGCTTTAATAAAAGAGTTTGTATGGGTGATTAAATTAAATGGATGTCGAATTTGTTAAAAAATCTTAAATTTGAGGCTAAAAACTAAAAATATTTCTGAATTCAGTTCAGAAACTCTCCAATATGCCGAAGGACAGAATTTCGGAGAGACTCTGAAACAAGTTCAGAGATTAATAGGGGGTGAATTTGATATTTGTATTTAGGGCTTGTTTTGAGTTTAGGGTTTTGGATTTCGAGTTTA